>DATNEZ010000494.1:0-6831 GCA_035606645.1 Binatia bacterium | reverse complement strand
GGGCAGCCCTCCGGCACCGCCTACGTCCTGGACGGGGAGACGCTGAGGACGGTCCTCGACGCCCGGGTCGGGGTCTCCCGGCGCGTCGAAGTCGGGATCGAGGTGCCTTTCCTGTCCCACGGGCGGGGCTTCATGGACGGGCCGATCGATTCGTTCCACGACCATTTCCACCTGCCGGACGGCGGCAGGCCGGGATTCGCCCACGACCAGTTCCGCGCCGGGTACGTCGGAGACGGACAAATGGTGTATCTCGACGAGCCCCCGGGTGGCGTGCGTCTGGGGGACATCGTGGTCTCGGCCACCGGGCTGCTCGTTCCGCCGGGGGTGCGCGGGTCGGCGGTGACCGCCTCGTTCTCGGCCAAGCTGCCGACCGGATCGTGGCGCGCTCTCGCCGGCAGCGGCTCGATGGACTACGGCGTGGCCCTGCGGCTTTCCCGGAAGTGGAGGCGCTCCGCGCTCCACCTCGGGGCGGCCCTGAATCGTCTCGGTGACTGGAAGCTGGCGCCGGGGCTGCCCCTCCACAGCACGAGGGACCTCTTCGCGGCGTACACGTTCGCGGCCAGGCCCAGGTTTCACCTGGTCGGCCAGGCCATCCGGACGAGCGGCCCGTTCCCGTTTCGTTTCGGGAACGACCTCGGGAGGGTGGCGATGGAGGTGAGCGCCGGCTTCAGGTACCACCTTCCCCGCGGGTTCGATGTGGAGTGGGCCCTGATCGAAAACCTCGAGCCGTACTACAACACTCCGGACATCGGGTCGTTCCTGGGGCTCCGGTATCGCACCGCCCCGGAAGGGCCCGTCGGCGGCGCCCTCGCGGCCCCGAACCATCCAACCCCCTGAAAAATCGACAGTTGGCGGGCTCTTTCGAGGAAATCCGCCCCGTCCAACGGCTATTCCAAATGCTTATATAATTCATTGCCGCCACCCCGACGTCGCCGTATAATTCCCCTGCAATCACAGACAGGTCGCGGGTTTCCGGGGAATACACCCGACGGGTGTCCCGGAAAAATAATCCGACTCAGGGGAGTCCAACGTGGAACCACTCGACAAGGTCGTCATCGGCGAACGGATCAAGTCCCTGCGCAAGAGCAGGGGGCTGCGGCAGTGGCAGATGGCCGAGCTTCTGGGTGCAACCCAGCCGGCGGTACACAAGTATGAGAACGGCATCCTGCCCGAGGTGAAGCGTCTCCTCGAGCTGGCCCGCATCGGGCACACCTCGATCGAGTGGATCCTGACCGGCCGGCACTGGGAAAACGGCTCCGTCGAGATGGAGCGCCTCAAGCCGGAGGTCTACGAGCTCTCCTACCAGTTCCAGGCGTTCCGCCCGGAAGAGCGGAAGATCCTGGCGGACGCCCTCGAGGTCATCAACGGGGCCGTGGCCGCGGTGCGCGAGGCGACCAAGAAGGAGCCGCGCGAGCTGGGCGAGGCCGAGATCGGCCGGGCTCTGAAATCGTTCGAGAAGCACGGACGGGAAGCGCTGGTCGCGGCCCTGTCGGTCTACGACGCCGTGGTCACGACGCTCGCCGACAGCAAGGTCAGGGACCTGCACCGTTTCGGACAGGCCGAAGGCCTCGACCTGCCGGTCGATCGGTCCGTGCGCATGCCGTCCCTCCAGAAAAACGCCGGCTGACCCGCTCGGGACTCTTGATTGACAGGCCCTCCCGGGCGGTCTAACCTCGCGCGATGGACCTCTTCGGATCGGATCCCGACGCCGCGAGCGGCGTTCCCGCATCTCCCGGGGCGCCGTCCGACGCCGCTCCGCTCGCCGAGCGCATGCGGCCGGAGAGTCTCGACGAGATCCTCGGCCAGGACGAGCGCATCGGCCCGGGCAGCCCCCTGCGCGAGGCGATCGAGAGGGACCGCGTCCACTCGATGATTCTCTGGGGCCCTCCCGGCTCCGGCAAGACCACGCTGGCCCGCGTCGTCGCCCGACTCACCCGGTCGCAGTTCCTTCAGTTCAGCGCGGTCCTCTCCGGGATCAAGGAGATCAAGGATGTGATGCGCACCGCCGAGCAGTACCGGCGCGCGACGGGCCGCAGGACCATCCTGTTCGTGGACGAGATCCACCGCTTCAACCGGGCCCAGCAGGACGCGTTCCTCCCCTACGTCGAGTCCGGCACGATCGTCCTGATCGGCGCCACGACCGAGAACCCGTCCTTCGAGGTGAACTCGGCCCTGCTCTCGCGCTGCGCCGTCTACGTGCTGAGGGGTCTCGACGAGGCCGAGATCGCCGCCCTGCTCCGGCGTGCCATGCAGTCGCCGCGGGGCCTGGCGGCCCGCCGGGTCGCCGCGGGCGACGACGATCTCCTGTACCTCGCGTCCCTGTCGGGGGGCGACGCCCGCCGGGCCCTCAACATCCTCGAGCTCGCCGCCATGACGGCCCCCGAGGCGGCGGACGGCACCCGGCCGATCGACCGCGACGGCATCGCGCGCGCCGCCCAGCGCGCTCCGCTCCTGTACGACAAGGCCGGAGAGGAGCATTTCAACCTGATCTCGGCGCTGCACAAGTCGCTGCGCAACAGCGACGCGGACGCGGCCCTCTACTGGCTCCTCCGCATGCTGGAATCGGGCGAGGACCCTCTCTACGTCGCGCGCCGGATGGTGCGCTTCGCGTCGGAGGACATCGGCAACGCCGACCCCCAGGCGCTCTCGGTGTCCCTGGCGGCGCGGGACGCGTTCGACTTCCTGGGGATGCCCGAGGGGGCCCTCGCCCTGGCGCAGGCCGCGGTGTACCTCGCCCTGGCGCCGAAGAGCAACGCGGTGTACGCGGCCTCCAACCGCGTGCGGGACGACCTGAAGGCGGGGCTGACCGACCCGGTCCCCCTCTCCATCCGGAACGCGCCGACCGGACTCATGAAGGATCTGGGCTACGGCAAGGACTACAAGTACGCCCACGATTTCGAGGAGGGAACCGCCGACCTGCAGTGCCTGCCGGACCGCCTGAAGTCGCGCCGCTACTACGAGCCGAAGCCGATCGGCTACGAGAAGCACCTCGGGGAACGCATGAAGGAAATCGAAGAGGCGAAGCGGCGCCTGCGGAGCCGCCGGGACGTCAGGCGGTCGCCTTGATCGACCCGGACTCCTTGATCAGCAGCCAGGTCACGTCGTTGTCCGGGGAGGCGTCGCACATCGGCAGGACCTTGCCCGCCTCGAACTGCTTGACGACCTCGCGCCCCGCGAAGTGGCAGTTCTCGCAGCGGTAGGTGCCCGACACCCGGCAGATTTCACCGGTCTTCCACGTGTGCGACGAATTCACGCTGTCCTCCAAGGATCGTGCGGATTGAATGGAGGGGTGACGGCGTCACCCCTCGCTGGAGTGCGAAGCGGGAGCTACTTCCTCCCCTTCTTCCCACCCTTCTTCTTGGCGGCCTTCTTTTTCTTCGGAATGCGACTCACCCCCTTCCGGGTTGTCGAGCGTGATCTCGCCGGCGCACGCAGGCGCTTGGAATGAATCGCACACGATAAAAATTTTCTTCGTGTCTATAGCATCGAAGCCGCCGAGTGTCAACCACGAAACCTCGCGCACGAAGCCTCGCGGGGCCCGGTGGAGTCCGCGCGATCGATCGTCAGGATCGCCCGATGAGGCTCTTCGGAGGGCGGACGCCCGGCGGGCGGCCGGACCGCAGCGTGATCACGTCGATGGCGGGGCGGCAGAAGAATCGCACCGGCAGCCAGGACCACCCCAGGCCGCGGCTCACGTGCAGGCGCACGCCGGGGTCGACGTCGAACCAGCCGTCCATGTGTTCGGTCGTCCCGTTCGGCATCCAGAGGGCGCCGAGGACGGGCAGGCGCACCTGACCGCCGTGCGTATGACCCGCGAGGACCAGGTCGATGTCCCAGTTCCCGAGGTTCCGGACGATGTCCGGGCTGTGAGCCAGGAGAATGCAGGCGTCCCGCCTGGTCACGCGCGCCATGGCGAGCTTCAGGCTGTCGTGACCCGTGATCGAATCGTCCAGGCCGGCGATGACGATGCGCCCGCCGGCATAGGGGACCCTCTGGCTGCTGTTGCTCAGGAGCGTGAACCCGGCCCGGCGGACCACCTCGGGGCCCCAGGTCCCGGGGAGCTCGTCCCAGTAGTCGTGGTTCCCCCAGACCAGGAATTTTCCGCTTCGCGCGTGCAGGGCCGCGAGGAACGACTGCAGGTCGGGCGGGCGCACGCCCGAGCGGACCAGGTCGCCGGAGATGACGATCAGGTCCGGCTGCGCCGCGTTCACCATCTCGATGGCCCGGCGCTCGCGCCGGCCGATCGACCCGATGTGAATGTCGCTCAGGTGAACGAGCGTCAGGTCGGGGGCACCGGGGCGCAGCATCGGCATGTACTCGACCGATCGCACCACCTCGATCCAGTCCGGCTCGATCAGGCTGGCATAGACTCCGACCGACACGACCACGATTCCGGCCAGGAGGACCAGGCGGCCCCATCTCGAGCGAGGCACGAGACGCATGGCCTCGAATATAGGGGCGGCCCGCCGCGCGAGCCACCCGGGAGGCGGCCCGGGCCCGGGGTGGGACCCGCTTCAAGACCTTGACCCGGATGGTGGTTCGGGCTAGTATTCCCCGTCACCCCATGGGGTTTGTCCTGCCCCTCCATTAGGAACGGCCTTAGCCCTTGACTGACAAGAAGCATCACGATCACGGTCGGCCTGCCCATGGCCGGCCCGAATCATCGCACCGCCATGACCCGGATCCGGGCCAGCCTCCGGCCAATCCGGGCGGGGCCACGGGTCCGCATCCCGTGGGCCAGGCGGGCCACCCGCCGAGGCCGGATTCGCATGCCCAGCCTCATCGCCAGCACGGCCATGGGCAGGACGGCCAGGCGGGAGGCGGTCAGAACCGGCAGCGTCGCCATCACAGGAACTGGAGACACAGGCGCGCCCAGCACCGCCGCGGAGGGCAGCACGATTCCGGGCACGGGTCGGGGCAGCCCCACGGGGCGGTGCGCACCGGCGAGGCGGCCCCTGGCGGACACCACGGCGCCCAGCCCCAGCACGGTCATGCCGAGCCGGCGCGCGCGGTCGAGCCGGCCGTGGAGACCGGCGGTGTCCTGGAGGTCACGGGCGAAGGGGGCGGGTTCCTGCGCCAGCCGCGCCGGAACTACCGGCCGTCGCCCGAAGACACCTTCGTCCCGCGCGAGATGCTTTTGCGCCTCGCCCCGGCCAACCAGCGTCTCAATGGCGGCGGCATCGAGGGCTGCGAGATCGAAGGGATGGCCGCACTGTCCACTCGGGGGGCGCGGCCGCGCGAGGCGCGGCATGGAGGCCATCCGCGCCACGGCGGTCACGGGGCGCACGGTGGCGGGCGCCCGGCCCCGGCCGGCGGCCCCGCCCCTTCCGGGCACAGCCTGGTGGAGATCCGCACGATCAACGGGCTCAAGCCTGAGGAGTTCGCCCAGCGCAGCCCGTTCTCCGAGCTGACCTCGATCGATCCGTTCGAGCGCATCCGGCTCGAGACCGAGCCCACCGAGCTGTCGATGAGGGTCATCGACCTGCTCACCCCGATCGGCAAGGGGCAGCGCTGCCTGATCGTGGCGCCGCCGCGCGCCGGCAAGACCACCCTTCTGCAGAAGATCGCCGCCTCCATCTCGAAGAACCATCCCGAGATCAACCTGATCGTGCTGCTGGTCGACGAGCGGCCCGAGGAAGTGACCGACATGAAGCGCAACGTGCGCGGCGAAGTGATCGCCTCCTCGTCGGACGACCTGGCGCGGCAGCACGTGTCGGTGTCCCGCATCGTCCTGGAGAGGGCGAGGCGCCTGGTCGAGGTGGGCCGCGACGTCGTGATCCTGCTCGATTCGCTGACCCGGCTGGCGCGCGCGCACAACGCCGCCACCCCGGGGACGGGACGCACTCTGAGCGGCGGCCTGGACGCGCGCACCATGGAGCAGCCGCGCCGCCTGTTCGGCGCGGCCCGCAAGGCCGAGGAGGGGGGCAGCCTGACCGTCATCGCCACCGCCCTGGTCGACACCGGCAGCCGGATGGACGACGTCATCTTCCAGGAGTTCAAGGGGACCGGGAACATGGAGCTGGTTCTGGACCGCGACCTGTTCGAGCAGCGCATCTACCCCGCGCTCGACATCCCCAGGTCGGGGACCCGGAAGGAGGAGAAGCTCTTCACCAAGGACGAGCTGCCGCGGATCCACAAGCTGCGCCGCGTCCTGTTCGAGATGAAGCCCAGAGACGCCATGATGAAGCTGCTCGACAAGCTCGCGAAGCACCCCACCAACAGCGATTTCCTGAAGTCCCTCGACGTCTGAAGCGCCCCGCCAGCGGGCATCCTGGGCGAATTGCCTCTTGACATCCGCGCCCGATTCCCTTACTGTTTCTCCTTGTAGGAAGTGAGGTTTCTGGTTGGACTTAAGAAAGAGCCCCAGGGACGCACGACTCCCCCTTGGGGCTTTTTTAGTGTTCGGCAGGACCTGGGCTTCCACCCCGGAACACGAAGTTCCGGTGCACTGGCCTCTGAAAAGAGGTGGAGGGAAGGCTCGTGGCTAATGGTCGTGTCAAGTGGTTCAACAACAGCAAGGGGTACGGTTTCATCGAGATCGAGGGTGGCAAGGACGTCTTCGTCCACTTCTCTGCCATTCAGGGTAGCGGCTACCGCTCGCTCGAGGAAGGACAGACTGTCGAGTTCGAGGTGACCCAGGGCGCCAAGGGTCCACAGGCCTCGAACGTCAAGCCGGCCTGACCGCCCTCGCGGGTGGTCCGCGTCGCCCTGGCGACCAGGACCACTGACAAACAGAGCCCCGGAGGCATCAGCCTCCGGGGTTTTTGTTTTATCAGAGGCTGTTGAGATAGCTCTGCAGGCGCTTCTTGTCCTCGGGCTCGACGCGGGTGA
>DATNEZ010000018.1:0-10023 GCA_035606645.1 Binatia bacterium | reverse complement strand
GTCTCCCCTTCGGCGAAGGGGTTGGGAATGCGCTCGCCGAAGCGCAGCTCCCCCTTGGCGATGGGCCGTTCGCAGCCGCGGCACTTGGCGCGGCCTGTCGGGGCGGGCTCGAAAAGGTGGGGCATCAGCGGCGGACCTCCTTAAAGCCCCTGGGCCAACTCGAGGTAACGGCAGCAGGCGTTCGCGAGCCGCATCTCTCTCGGGGTCTTGCACTCGGGCTCGAACAACCGCGGGTTTCCGACGACCACACAGGCGCAGCGGGCGCGCGACGTGGCGACGTTGAAGCGGTTGAGGCTGTACAGGAACTCCATGCCGCGCGGGGCGTCGGCGGGGGTCGAGGTCGTCATGGAATAGATGACCACCGGCGCCTCCTGGCCCTGGAACCGGTCGACGGTGCCGACCCGCGCGTCCCGCGGCAGGCGGGCTCTCAGGTCGGCGACCTGGGCATTGTAAGGGGCGATGATCAAGATGTCCTGGAGCCGCAGGGGATGCTCGGTCCCATCCTGCTTCCGCCAGCGCATGTCGCCCGCGGCCAGCCGCTCGACCAGCGCTGCGACGGCCAGGACCTCCTCGGGGCTGCTGCTCTGGTTGCCGTCGTGCGCGACGGGGAGGAACCAGAGCCCGGCGCCGGCGATCGGGGCCGGGCCCAGGATGGCCTGGCGCTCCAGGCCCGCATGCGGCTTCAGGCGGCCGTCGTAGAACAGCTCGGAAGTGAAGCCGCAGATCGCGGGGTGCAGTCTCCAGGTCTCTTCGAGGAACAGGCCGCGGTCCTCGGCGATGGTCTTCTTCCCCTGGAGCAGGTGCTCGAGCGCGGAGACCTCGGTCCCTTCCGGGTGGGTGCCCTGGAGAGGCTGGTCGAGCTGGCGGGGATCGCCGAGCAGGACCAGCGAGCCGGCGCACTGGGCGATCGACAGGACGTTGGCCAGGGACATCTGGCCGGCCTCGTCGACGAACAGCACGTCCACCGCCTCGAAGAACTCTTCGCGCGACCAGAGCCAGGCGGTGCCTCCAAGCACGCGGGCTGCTCCGGTGCTCACGGCGCGCAGGGCGCGGGCGTTGTCGGTGATCTCGGTGATGTCGCCCGAACCGCCCCGGGTCGGCTCCGCCACTTTCTGATGGCAGCGCGGCGAGACGTCCGCCTCCTTCCCGGCCCGGACGACCTCGTCGAGCAGGTTGCGGATCACCTTGTGGCTCGTGGCGCACACGCCCACCTTCTTTCCGGCCCGCACGAGATCGCAGATCATCCGGGCCCCCGTGTAGGTCTTGCCGGTCCCGGGTGGCCCCTGGATCGCCAGCGTGCCGTGCCCGAGCCTCGCGACCAGCCGGCGCGCCGCCCCGATGCCGGTCTCGTCCGAGCGGCGCAGGGATCCGCCGGCGTGGCCGACGACCCGCGGCGGGCGCCCCAGGAGGAGATCGCGCGCGGCGCGATGCGGGCCGATGGCGTCGAGGCCGTTGTCGAGAATCCACCGCCCGAGCCGGAGCAGGGAGGCGGCCTGCTCGGGGGTGCCCACGAATTCATGAGCGAAGACGCTGGCGGGATGCAGGTGGGCCGCGGCGCCTCGCTTCTTGACGTCGAGGGTTCGTGCCGCCAGGTCGATCGCAACCACCTTGCCGAAATCCTGATCGTGCGGAAGCGGGACCTTCAGAGTATCCCCCTCGCGGATGCTGGTCTCCTGGGGCGGGAAGCGGTACCGGTCCGCCGCCCCGGCCTCGCCGACGATGCGCCCGGCGGCCTCCAGCCCCGAGATCGCCGCCTTCTCGTCGAGCAGGTCCTCGTCGGACAGGTCGCGGAGGCGGAAGTACTCCCACCAGCTCGCCTTGTTCTCGCGCCGGTGCCACTCGAGCATGTAGGCCAGGAGCCAGCGCGCCTGCTGCTCTTCGGAGCGCCCGGCGCGCTCGAGCGGCACGCCGTCGAGAAGCGTCGCCATGACTTCCCGGACCTCGCGGTCCCGCTCGGCGACGGCGTCGCTCGGAAGGCCCTCGCCGATCGGGGGCCGCGCGACGGCCGTTCCCTTCGCCTCCAGGCCGGCGCGCACCTCTTCGAGCCAGCGATCCAGCCGGAGCGCCGACACGCAGTCGTCGCGGTTGTAGGTCGCGACGACCTTCCTGACGTCGTCGCCCACCGCGTCCGGCTCCTCCCGCTCGAGGGCGCGCTGCACGAGGCGCAGGTTCACGCCGGCGTCGTCGAGAGCGGCCGCGCGCTCGAACCCGTAGAGCGCCTCGAGCTTCTTGATCGAGTACTCCTCGACGCTCGCCCGGAGCGCCTGCCTGACGACCGCGTGGAGGTCGACGAACAGGCCGGCGCGCAGCATCCGGTCGACTTCGTTCTCGCGCGTCGCGTAGCGTCCCATCAGCCGCTTGATCGCCGCCGGCTCGTAGGGCGCGAAGTGATAGATGTGGAGGTCCGGATGCCGCGCCCAGCGCTCCATGACGAAGTCGATGAACGTCTCGAACGCGGAGCGCTCCGCGGCCGGATCGAGCGCCCAGAGACAGTGGTAGTCCGGGCTTCCGGGGCGCTCCTCCACGACCCAGCCGAACAGGTACTCGCGCCCCGACTCGCCGACGAAGGGATCCCCCTCGAGGTCGAAGAAGACGTCCCCCGGCGAGGGGGCGGGCAGCCGCTCGAGCCCCAGCCCGGGCTGGAGCGGCAGGAGCTCGTACAGCGCCCGGCCGGCGTTCCGCCCGTCGCGCTGCACGCGGGCCTGCTCGCGCACCCGCGCGTACGATTCGGCCGCCCCCCGCGTCGGCTTCCAGGCGAGCGGCAGGGGCTCCGAGGCCAGCGCCCCGAGCGTCGTCACCCGGCGTGCCTGGAGCTCGCGGGTCTGCAGCCTGCTGATCCCGGCCACGAAACCAATGTGGTCGTCCTTCCGGCGCTGCGCGTCGCAGACCGGCCACCAGCGGCAGCTTTCGCAGTGGGGAACCGGGTCGGGGTAGGTGGGCACCGACACGGACGCGGGACTCGCCTCGGCGAACAGTGGGAGGAGTGGCTGCTCCTCGCGGGCCCTCGGGCCCGGGCCGCCGGCCGCGGGGGCGGCCCCGCCCTGCGAAGGCGAAGCGTGGACCGCCGCCTCGAGGCGCCGGCGCACCAGGCGGTAATAGGCCATGTAGTCGTCGACGCGATACTCGTCGGGCTTGAAGTCGTCGCGCGGCGGCACGATGTACATCGTCTCCGGCCGCACGCCCTGGATTTTCTCGAGCAGGTCCGAATAGAGGCAGATCTGGAGGACCGAGCCCCCCTTGGTCTCGAGGGCCAGCTTCGTGTCCCAGACTTCGTAGGACCAGCCCCCGAGGCGGCTCGGGCGCGGCACCTTGCGCAGCACGTCGGCCCGTCCGAACCAGCGCCCGTCGAGGAGCGTCGCCTGCACGATCACGTCGGCCCCCTCGCGCATCGCGGAGAGCGTCCGCTCGAACGCCTTGTCCTCGTCGGACCCGTCGGCTGCCTGGGCCCCGGCCTCGGCCGGCCTGGCGATGCGCAGGCCCTGCCCTTCGAGGTGCCGCAGGAAGGCCTGCTCGTGCTCGTCCCCGCGCTCGCGGAGGATCGCGGCGTCGGGAGAGAACCAGTCCGGCGGTCGCCGCTGCCCTCGGGCCGCCGCCAGGTTGAGCTGGCTCAGGTGATGGCAGGCGAGGTGATTGGCCAGATCGGTGGCGCTGAGGCGCAGCGAGTCGCCGGCCTGTCTCATCGCCCGCGCTCCTTCGGCGTCGAGGCGCGCCACAGCTGGTCGAGCTGCTGGGCGAACAGCGGGGCCAGGGCCTCGTCCTCGTGCTTGAAATAGACCCAGGCGCGGGCCAGGGGCTGCGCCCTCAGGCGGTCGGCCCAGGCACGCAGATCGCTTTCGGTGTACTGCGTCCGTCTCAGGCGCAGGTACGCGTCCTCCGAGGTGCAGACGAACGGAGACGTGCCGTCCTCGTCGTCCTCCACGACGCACAGGGCCGCGGCGTGCGCGCGCAGCGTCTCATAGACCTCGTCGTCCTGCCAGGAATCGTGGCGGAACTCCAGGGCGACCCGCTGGCCGGCCGGCAGCGCGCCGAGCAGATCGCGCAAGCGGGGAAGGTCCTTCTTCAGGAACGGCGGCAGCTGGAAGAGCAGCATGCCGAGCCTGTCCCCGAGGACGGCGGCACGCCGGGTGAACAAGGCCACGTCGGGCCCGACCTCTTTCAGGCGCTTGAAGTGCGTGATGCGCTGCGGCGCCTTGAGCGTGAAGGCGAACGTCCCGGGCACCTCGCGCGCCCACCCCTCGAGGAGCGATTCCTTCGGCATCCGGTAGAAGGTGTTGTTGATCTCGACCGTCGGGAAGCGCTCCGCGTAATAGCGCAGCATCGCCTTCGCCGGCGTCTTCTCAGGGTAGAAAGGGCCGACCCACTCCTTGTAGGAGTAGCCGCTCGTTCCCGTCAGCATCTGCACTCATGGACTCCAGACGGACGCCTTGCGTGTCCATTCGCTGTCCGGATACTTCTCCTTGAGGACCCTGGCCGTCGAGGCCAGGTGCCTGGCGTCGTTGCTGTCCTTGTAGGCCGCGACCCCCGCCCAGTAGCAGGCCTCGGGGGAGGCGCCGCTTCCCGGGAATCCGTCGCAGACCGATCGGAGGCGTTTCTCCGCCTCGCCAAAGTCCTGATGCTGGAAGGAGAGCTTCCCCAGGCCCAGCTGAAGCTGCGCCAGGAAGTCGTCGACCGGCAGGAATCCTTCGATCCGGTGTCTCTCGACTCCCTCGGCGTCCAGAACGATCTGGGTCGGGGTCCACTGCGCGTTGAACCGCTGGAAGGCCGGCTTCTGCTCCTTGATGTGAAACTTCACGGGCAGGAATTGAGTGGACACGGCTTCGACGACTCGCGGGTTCGGATAGACCTCGGCTTCCAGCCGAGCGCATCCCCCTCACATGGGGGCCGCGCTGAAGTCCAGCAGAAGCGGCTTCCGCGCGGCTTTCGCCTCGGTCAAGGCAGCGTCGACGTCCTTCCGCCATGGAATCTCGGACATGGTGACCTCCTTGCGATATTTCGAAGATACCATACTGCGCGTGAAGCCGCCCTCCACGCCCGGGACCTCTCCGCTCGACGAGTACGCCTCCAAGCGGGCCTTCGACGCCACGCCCGAGCCGCCGCCCGCGGTGGCCGAGCGGAGCGGGCCGCTCCTCTTCGTGATCCAGAAGCACGCCGCCCGGCAGCTTCATTATGACGTGCGGCTCGAGTGCGACGGCGTCCTGAAGTCCTGGGCCTGCCCCAAGGGGCCGTCGCTCGACCCGGGCGAGAAGCGCCTCGCGGTCCACGTCGAGGATCATCCCTACGACTATGCCTCGTTCGAAGGGATCATACCCCCCGGCCAGTACGGGGCTGGAGAGGTGATCGTCTGGGACTGCGGCGTCTACTCGCCGGACGAGGGAGGGACCTGGTTCGAGGCGCGCGAGGAGGCCGAGAAGCGCACGAGGGAAGGGATCGCGAAGGGGAAGCTGAGCTTCACTCTGCGCGGCGAGAAGGTGAAGGGCTCGTTCGCCCTGGTGCGCACCAGGGAGGCGAAGAACTGGCTGCTGATCAAGCACAGGGACCGGTTCGCCGTGGCGGCCGGCCCGGCAACCGGCGACGTCACGGAGCGGAACCGCTCGGTGCTTTCCGGCGCGGCGGTCGAGGAGATGAAGGTCCTGCCGGCGCATCGCATGCCGGCGTCCCGCCTGGTCCCTGCGGGGGAGGTCGGGCCGATGCCTCGGAAGCTCGAGCCGATGCTGGCCGAGATCGGCGCCGCCCCCTTCAACCGTCCCGACTGGATGTGGGAGCCGAAGCTCGACGGCTACCGCGTGCTGGCCTTCGTCGACGGCAAGGAGGTGAGGCTGCGCTCGCGGCGCGGGCTCGATCTGGGGCCGACGTTTCCGGGGCTGGCTGCCGAGCTGGGCCAGCAGGCGGCCGGCCGGATGATCCTGGACGGCGAGATCGTGGCGTTCGACGCGGCCGGCAGGCCCTCGTTCCACGCGCTGCAGAACCGCGCCCAGGCGAAGACCGCGGCGGAGATCAAGGCGGCGGAGCGCGACGTGCCGGTCGTTCTGTACTGCTTCGACCTGCCGTACTTCGCCGGCGTCGACCTGCGCCAGGCGCCGTACCGCGATCGCCGGCGCTATCTCTCGCAGTGTCTCCTGCCCACGCCGCGCGTGCAGCTGGTGCACGCCGCGGAGGACGGCATCGCCCTGCACGAGGCGGCGCTCCAGAGCGGCTTCGAGGGGGTCCTCGGCAAGCGCAAGGACGGCCGCTACGAGTCGGGCCGGCGCTCGGGGGCCTGGCTGAAGGTCAAGCCGACCCGGAGCGCCGAGTTCGTCGTCGGCGGCTGCACGCGGGGGAAGGGATCGCGCGCGTCGCTCGGGGCGATCCTCGTCGGGTACTGGGACAGGAAGAAGCTCCGCTTCGCGTCGCACGTCGGATCGGGCTTCGATGAGCGCACCCTGAAGCAGCTGAGGGCGAAGCTGGAGCCGCTCGAGCGGGACACCTGTCCGTTCGCCGAGAAGCCGGACCTGCCGAACCCGACCACGTGGGTGGAGCCGAAGCTGGTCGTCGAGGTCAAGTTCCACTCCTGGACCGAGGACGGTCACCTGCGCGCGCCGATCTTTCTGCGGCTTCGCGACGACGTGAAGGCGGGCAGCGTGACCGCGCGCGAGGTGCGGCGGGCCCGCGTGACGGGGGCGGCCCCCGCCGGGACCGAGGCGTCGGAGGCGGGCGGCTCCCGGGGCGCGCCGGATGCCCCGGGTGCGACGGGGGAGATCGCCCGCATCCTGGCGCAGCTCGAGGGCGGCCGGAAGGACTTCCCGCTCCTCGTCGGGCCGCACCGCATCCGCCTGACGCACCTCGACAAGGAGTACTGGCCGGCCGATGCCGCGCTGCGGCAGCCGGCGCTGACCAAGCGCGACCTGCTGCGCTACCTGGCGTGGGTGTCCCCCCTCATCCTGACGCATCTCGCGGACCGCCCGCTCACGATGATCCGCATGCCGGAGGGGATCCAGGGGCACCGCTTCTTCCAGAAGCACTGGGAGCAGGAGCGGCCGGAGTTCGTCGAGACGATCACCGTCTTCTCCGGGCACAAGGACGAGCGACACGACTATCTCCTGTGCAACAACCTGGCGACGCTCCTGTGGCTGGCCCAGCTGGGGACGCTGGAGTTCCACGTCTGGCATTCGCGCGCCAGGCCGGGCCCGGTCGCCAAGGGGCGGGGGACCGACTATGCCTCGTCGCTCCAGGCCCTGGAGGGCTCGGTGCTCGACTGCCCCGATTACCTTGTTTTCGACCTCGACCCCTACATATATTCTGGCAAGGAGGCGCCCGGCGACGAGCCGGAGCTGAACACGACGGCGTTCGAGAAGGGGAAGGAAGTGGCCTTCCGGCTGCGCGAGCTTCTGCAGAGCATGTCGCTCGAGTCGATCGTCAAGACCTCGGGCAAGACGGGGCTCCACGTCTTCGTGCCGATCCGCCGCACGCTCGGCTTCGACGCGGCGCGCGAGGTCTGCGAGCTGGTGGGGCGGCACCTCATGCGACGGCACCCGAAGGACATCACCATGGAGTGGAGCGTGCCGAAGCGCACCGGCAAGATCTTCCTGGACTACAATATGAACGTCCGGGGCAAGACGCTGAACGTGGCCTACTCGCCGCGTGGCGCCGCGGGAGCCCCGGTCTCGATGCCGCTGACGTGGGAGGAGCTCGCAGGCGCGCACCCGCTCGACTTCCGGATCGCCAACGCCGCCGAGCGTCTGGCGGGGACCGGCGATCGATGGAGCGACGCGCTGAAGACCAAGCAGGACCTGGAAGGCGCACTCAAGCGCCCGACTTGACCGAATCCGGAGGGAAGCATGGCACCACGATCCATCGCGTCGTTGACCGTCTCCTTTGGGCTCGTTTCGATTCCGGTGAAGCTCTTCTCCGCCACCGAGGCGAGCCACGCGATTTCGTTCAACCTCCTGCACAAGGGATGCGGCTCGCGGCTCAAGCAGCAGTACCTGTGCGCCAAGGAGGAGGTGGCGGTCCCGCGCGACGACATGGTGAAGGGGTATGAGTTCGCCAAGGACCAGTACGTGATGTTCACTCCCGACGAGCTCAAGGCGATGGACGAGGCGGGCACGCACAGCGCGGAGATCGCCGAATTCGTCCCGATCGCCTCCATCGACCCGATGTACTTCGACAAGACGTACTACCTCGCCCCCGACAAGGGGGGCGCCAAGCCGTACGCGCTGCTCGCCAGCGCGCTGAGCGAGTCGAAGCGCTGCGCCATCGGACGCTGGGCGGCGCGCGGCAAGCAGTACATCGTGATGATCCGCCCGGTGGCGGGCGGCCTGGTCATGCAGCAGCTTCTCTACGCCGGCGAGGTGAGGTCGATCCAGGAGATCGAGATCCAGAAGGGCGAGGTCAAGGAGGCCGAGCTGAAGCTCGCGCAGCAGCTGATCGAGCAGCAGTCGTCCGAAGGCTTCGATCCCAAGCCGTACGTCGACGACGTGCGCACGCGCATCGAGGCGGCGATCCAGAAGAAGGTCGAGGGGCAGGAGATCACGATGGCGGACGAGCCCGAGGGGGGCGCCCAGGTCATCGATCTCATGGAGGCCCTGCGCGCCAGCCTGGAGAAGAAGGCCCCCGCCAAGGCGCGCGTGGCCACGGCCGAGGCGTCCGCGGCCGGGACCGACGCGCGCAAGCCGGCCAAGCGCGCCCAGGAGAGCGAGGCACCCGCGAAGAAGGCCGCCAAGAAGTAGGGGAGGTACCGGCCCGCCATGCACTCGTACAGCGCGCGCGACGTCGAGAGGCTCGTCCATCTCCCGCGCACCCGGATCCGATCGCTGGTCGAGGCCGGGTTCGTCTCACCCGCGCGCGGGCCGCGCAACGCCTGGCGGTTCTCGTTCCAGGACCTGATCATCCTGCGCACCGCCCAGGCGCTCGCCGAGGCCCACGTGCCGCAGCGGCGCATCACGCAGGCCGTGAAGGAGCTGCGGCGCCGTCTCCCCGGGTCCATGCCCCTTTCCGGTTTGAACATCGCGGCGGAAGCCGATCGAGTCGTCGTCAGGGAAGGGGACCGCACCTGGGGTGCCGAAACGGGGCAGTACCTGCTGCGCTTCGAGGGGGACCCCGACGCGGGCACCCTGAGCGTCCTCGAGCGACAGGACGCGGAGCCGCTCGCGACCGCGGAGCCGGCGGAGCGAGCCCAGGACTGGTTCGATCGGGGGGCCGACCTCGAGGCGCGGGACCCGGACGGCGCGCGAGAGGCGTACGAGCGGGCCATCGCCGCCGATCCCGGACTCGTCCGGGCCCGCATCAACCTGGGGCGTCTCCTTCACGAAACGGGGCGTCTCGACGACGCCGAGCGGGTCTATCGCGACGCGTTGCGGGCGAGCGCCCACGACCCGCTCCTGCACTACGACCTGGCCGTCCTCCTCGAGGACATGGGCCGGAGAAGCGAAGCGCTGGACGCGTATCGCGCGGCGCTGCGCGAAGACCCTCGCTTCGCCGACTGCCACTACAACCTCGGCCTGCTGTGCAGACGCCTCGGCAAGCCCAAGGACGCCATCCAGCACCTGGCGGCGTATCGCAGGCTGACCGCGACGACCCGTCCGGAATAGTCCTCTCGCGCCTTGAAGCGGCTTGCGCTCGTCTCCCTCGTCGGCGCCAACCTCCTGGTCGCGCTGCAGGTCCTGCGCCACGACTGGGGCTACTACGAAACCATCCTGATCTTCTGGTGCGAGGCCCTGATCATCGGCGCCTGCAACGTGCTGCGGCTGCTCCTGGTCGGGCTCCTCGGCGAGCGTCCTCTGGGAGAAACCGTGGCCCGGTGGGTGGAGTTCAGCCCTGGGTTCCGCGTCCTCGCCACGGCGGTGGGCACCGCCTTCTTCGCCTGCAAGTTCGGGATGTTCGCCCTGGGCGTGGGGCTGCTCGTCGTGGCGCTTCCGGCATTCTCGGCCCCGCCGGGCTCGGGAGGCAGCCGCGTGTTCGCAGGGCTCACGGCCGCAGGACCGGGCGTCGCCGCGGCGGTGGCGGGGCTCGTCCTGAGCCACGGCGTCTCGTTCGTCCGCAACTTCG
>DATNEZ010000013.1:0-3413 GCA_035606645.1 Binatia bacterium | reverse complement strand
GCGCGCATGAAGAAGAAGTTCGGCGTCGAGGCGATCCTGCACGCCCCCAAGGTCCCCTACTTCGAGACGATCAAGCGCAAGGCGGAGGCGCAGGGCCGGCACAAGAAGCAGACCGGCGGCCACGGCCAGTTCGGCGACTGCTGGATCCGCCTCGAGCCGCTGCAGCGCGGCGCGGGGTTCGAGTTCAAGGACGACATCCACGGCGGGGCCATCCCCAAGAACTTCATCCCGTCGGTCGAGAAGGGGATCCAGGAGGCCCGGGTGCACGGGTTCCTGGCCGGCTACCCGGTGGTCGATTTCCGCGTCGTCCTGTTCGACGGCTCCTACCACACGGTCGATTCGTCCGACATCGCGTTCAAGATCGCCGGCTCCATGGGGTTCAAGAAGGCGATGGAGGAGGCCGGGGCGACCCTGATCGAACCGATCATGAACGTCGAGATCAACGCCCCCGAGCAGTACATGGGAGACATCATGGGCGACCTGAATTCCCGGCGCGGACGGGTCCAGGGGATGGACACCGAGGGCACTCATCAGGTGATCAAGGCGCAGGTGCCGATGTCCGAGATGCTCACCTACGCGTCGACGCTCAAGTCGATCACCGGCGGGCGCGGCTCCTACCACATGGCGATGTCGCACTACGAAGAGGTCCCCGCCCACCAGCAGACCAAGATCATCGCGGCGCACAAGGCGGCCAAGGAGGGGAGCGGCGCCGCCGCACCCCACCACTGAGCCGGAGCGGGACCGGTCGCGCAGACCGGGCTCCGCGAGTCTTCAATCCTTCCATTGGCTCTCTGGGTCCGGCATGCCCATCAGGACCTGCATGTGGATCGGGCCGGGGCGGACGAGGAACGTGCGGGGCAGCCCGCGGATCTCGAGCGTCGACTCCCGCCGCGCCCCCAGGGCCGTGAGCTGGAGGGCGACCTTCGCGAGGAGGGCCGCGTCGCAGGCCGCCGGGTCGACGTAAAGCATCAGCGACTCCCCTTCCCAGACGACGATTCCCGCCGGGCCGGAACCGCCGCGCCCGTCGCCCGGCCGGCCGCCGGCCCGCTCCGCGTCCCTGGTCTTCGCCAGGAGCACCACGCGGAAGCCGGCGAATCGCCGCGGAAGGAACCGTCCGGGGCGCAGCCGTGGGAAGAGCCGGAACCAGAGGCTCCCCATGGCCCGCGCGTAGAGGCCGAAGACGACGGAGGAGTCGCCGAAGCCCGCCGGCTCGAGGCGCAAAGCCGGGGTCGCCGGCCCGATGGTCGTCAGGACGGAGAGCGGGGCGCTACCCTGAAGCGTCCGCCCGGCTTCGAAGCCGCAGCGCTCGTGCGCCGCGATGGACGGCTCGTTCCCCGCATCGACGTACGAGTACAGACGGACCCCGGCCGGAAGACACACGCTCCCCTCCCGCAGGAGCCGGCGTCCGATCCCCTCGCGTCGTCGGCCCGCGGCGATCCGCCAGTGGCCGAACATCCAGGTGGCCCGATCGCGGCGGGAGCGCAGGAACTGGACGCTCCCCAGGACCGATCGGGTCCTTCCGTCGATCGCGAGCGCCGACCGGGAGAGCGTCCCTCTCAGCCCCCAGGCGATCCGCCTGCCCAGGGGGGGGCAGAGGATATCGACCACGCCGGGCGGGTGCCCTAGCCTCTGGAGCCTCTCCCGGTCGGAGGACCGGCACAGCCTGATCTCGACCTGCGGCCCGCCGGCCGGACGGCTCCCTTCCTCCACGGGCGTGGATCCCCCTTTCTGGCGGCGCCCTTTATACCATTAGAAAATGCCCTACATTCGTGGAGGTGGCGTCGAACGCCGTCGCTCTAACCCATTGACTTGCAATTACATGCCCCGCCGACGCGTGCGCTTTCTCGCTGGGTGACCCACCGATCCACCCCAAGTCGTCGATTCCACTGGGGCGGAAACAGAACTACCTCCACGGTTGTAGGGCACTTTCATTGCATTTGGCACGGCGCCGGGGATTCCGCGGCGGGCCGGGCCTGAACTGCTATAATTCCCGCCTCTTACGGGAGATCGAGTGACCACGACCACGATCGCGCGGATCGGCGCCCATGAAGGCCAGAGCGTCCGGATCCGGGGCTGGCTGTACAACAAGCGCGAGAAGGGGAAGCTCGCCTTCCTGATCCTGCGGGACGGCACCGGGTACGTCCAGGCGGTCGCCTTTCAGCCGGAGGTCCCACCGGGGGTCTTCGAGGCCTGCCAAAAATTAACGCAGGAATCCTCCCTCGAGGTGGAGGGGAAGGTCCGCAAGGACGACCGCGCTCCGGGCGGCTACGAGATGCAGCTGACCTCGGTCACCGTGCACCAGCTGGCCCAGGACTATCCGATCAGCCCCAAGGAGCACGGTCCCGACTTCCTTCTGGACCACCGCCACCTGTGGCTGCGCTCGTCGAAGCAGCACGCCCTGCTCCGCATCCGCAGCGAGATCAGCCAGGGGATCCGGGATTTCTTCCAGGAGCGGGATTTCGTCCTGATCGATTCCCCCATCCTGACGCCGGCCGCCTGCGAGGGGACCTCGACGCTCTTCGAGACCGACTACTTCGGCCAGAAGGCCTTCCTCAGCCAGTCGGGCCAGCTCTACCTCGAGCCGGCCTGCATGGCCTTCGGCAAGGTGTACTGCTTCGGGCCGACCTTCCGGGCCGAGAAATCGAAGACCCGCCGGCACCTGACCGAGTTCTGGATGGTCGAGCCCGAGATCGCCTACGCCGGGCTGGCGGAGATCCTCGACCTGGCCGAGGACTTCATCACCGCGCTGGTCGCCCGCGCGCTCGATCGCTGCCGCGCCGAGCTGAAGACGCTCGAGCGGGACACGGCCAGGCTGGAGCGCGTCCAGAAGCCGTTTCCGCGAATGACCTACGAGGAGGCCTCGGCCATCCTGACGCGCCCCGAGATCCAGGACCGCGCGCGCCAGCAGGACGCTCCTCCCTTCGTTCCCGGCGACGACTTCGGCGGCTTCGACGAGACGGTCCTCACCGAATCGTTCGAGAAACCGGTGATGGTCACGCACTACCCGGCCCGGATCAAGGCGTTCTACATGCAGCCCGATCCCGCCGCTCCCGACCGCGCGCTGTGCATGGACGTCCTGGCGCCGGAGGGATACGGCGAGATCATCGGCGGCAGCCAGAGGATCCACGACCACGATCTCCTGCTGCAGCGCATCCACGAGCACCGTCTGCCGGTCGAGGCCTTCCGCTGGTACCTGGACATCCGCAAGTACGGCTCGGTGCCGCACGCCGGCTTCGGCATGGGGATCGAGCGGCTCGTCTCCTGGATCGGCGGGGTCCACCACCTGCGCGAGACCATCCCCTACCCCCGCACCCTGAACCGGCTCTACCCGTGACGGCTGTCTCCCGATGATCAAAGTCGGCATGGTCAGCCTCGGATGCCCCAAGAACCTCGTGGACAGCGAGGTGATGCTG
>DATNEZ010000012.1:0-4023 GCA_035606645.1 Binatia bacterium | reverse complement strand
ACCTGCACGGCACGCGTCCGCGCGAGCAGAAGCGGCTGGCCCGCCTCAACACCCTGATCAACCGGGCGTCGCTGCGGGAGCTCGCTCCCGGCAGAGCCCGGCGGATCCTCGAGGTCGGCAGCGGTCTCGGGCAGTTCGCGCGCGACATGGCGCGCGCCGCCGGCCCCGGCGCCCGCGTGCTCGGCATCGAGCGCAGTCGCGAGCAGATCCTGGGCGCGGAACGCGCCGCCCGGCGCGACGGCGAGAGCGATCTGGTCGCGTGGCGGCGCGGTGACGCCCTCTCCCTGCCGCTCCGGCGGGAAGAATGGGGATCGTTCGACGTCGCCCACACCCGTTTCCTTCTCGAGCACGTCCCGGATCCCCTGCGCGTCGTCCGGGCGATGGTCCGGGCCGTCCGGCCCGGCGGCCGCGTCGTCCTGGAGGACGACGACCACGACGTGATTCGCCTGTGGCCGGAGCCGGCCGGCTTCACTCCCCTCTGGCGCGCCTACATCCGGAGCTTCGACCGGCTCGGGAACGACCCGGCGGTCGGACGCCGCCTGGTCAGCCTGCTCTACGAGGCGGGGGCCCGGCCGCGGCGCAACACCTGGATCTTCTTCGGGTCCTGCTCCGGCTCGCCGGATTTCAAGGCGTACGTCGACAACCTCGCGGGGGTCGTGGGCGGCGCGCGCGAGGCGATCGTCGAAGGGGGGCTCCTGCCCGCTCGGACTTTCGACCAGGCGGTCGCCGCGCTCGGGCCCTGGAAGCGCCGCCCGGACGCCGCGCTCTGGTTCGCCATCGCCTGGGCCGAGGGGATTCGTCCAGGGACGCGTCGTCGCGTATCCTGAAGCACCCATGCGCACTCTTCGCTCTGCCGGCGCTCCCGGAGCCGTTCTCGCCCTGATCGTCCTGGCGGCGGCGCTTCTCGCTCCGGCCCCTCCCCTGGGGGCGATCGAGCGCGAGGTCTTCAAGGACATCCGCGATCGCTACGAGGGGCTGGCCCTGCGATTGCGCATCGACCTGAAGGCGGCCACGGGGGCGGCCGAGCCGAACGTCGCCCGCCTCGAAGGGATCTCGCAGCCGTCCGAGCGATCCCCCGTCCTGTTCGGCAGCCTCGAGACGGTGTTCGTGCAGCGCATCACGCGCGAGGGGGGCTCGCGGCTCGGCCTGACCGTGTATCGCAGCGAAGACGAGGCGAAGCGCCTGCGCGCCAGCGCCATCCCCGGTCCGTCCCTGTCCAATCCGGCCTACGACCGGACCCTGGCCGCGTTCGCCCGGCAGGGCTCGACCACCGTCGTCCTCGATCTCCGCGCGGGAAAGAACGACACGCAGGCCCAGCGGGACGAGATCGAGACGCTCCTCGACCGGGTGTTCTACCTGAAATCGGAGCCGGGGACCGAGGCGCTCGAGGACTTCGTGCGGCGGCACACCGGCATGCCGATCTCGAAGCTGCACAGCCTCACCGGCCTGCCGGACGACCGGATCCGCGCCCTTCTGAAGGAGTCGCAGCCTCCGGCCCCCGGGAACTAGAAGCGGATCCGGGAATGCGGCCGGCTAGCCGAAGCTGACCCGCACGAAGTGGCGCTTCCCCACCTTGAAGAGATACGTGGAGGCGGGGGCCGCGGGGACCTCGCGGCTCGTATCGGAGAGGCGCTCGCCGTCGAGGTAGACGCCGCCCTGCTCGATGAGGCGGCGGGCCTCGCCATTCGACTTCGCGAGGCCGATCCCGACCAGGAGCTTCGGCACCCACACCGGCTCCGGGGCCGACGGCAGGCGGACCTCGCGGACCTCGTCCGGCGTCTCCTTGCGGGCGAAGATCCTCTCGAATTCCGCCGCCGCCCCGGCCGCGGCCTTCGCGCCGTGGTAGTCGGCGACCAGGCGGCGCGCCAGGTCGGCCTTCGCCTGCTTGGGGTGGAGCTCCCCCGCCTGCACGCGCCGGCGCATCGCCTCGATCTCCGCGAGCGTCGCGTCGGTGCAGAGCTCCCAGTAGCGCCACATCAGCGTGTCGGAGATGGACATCGCCTTGCCGTAGATCTCCTTGGGCGCCTCGTTGATGCCGATGTAGTTGCCGAGCGACTTGCTCATCTTCTCGACGCCGTCCAGGCCCTCGAGGAGCGGCATCGTCAGGACGACCTGGGGCTCGAGACCGAACTCGCGCATCACCTCCCGCCCGACCAGCAGGTTGAACGTCTGGTCGGTCCCCCCCATCTCGACGTCCGCCTTCAGGGCGACCGAGTCGTACGCCTGGGCGATCGGGTAGAGGAACTCGTGGAGGCCGATCGGCTGCCCCCCCTTGTAGCGGCGCGAGAAATCGTCGCGCTCGAGCAGCCGCGCCACGGTGTATTTGGAGGCGAGCTGGATGAAACCCGCCGCCCCCAGCTTCCCGAGCCAGCGGCTGTTGAACTCGATCACCGTCTTCTTCGCGCGCAGGATCTTGAAGACCTGCTTCTTGTAGGTCGCGGCGTTCTGCTTCACCTGCTTGCGCGTCAGGACCGGGCGCGTCTTGCTCTGTCCTGTCGGGTCGCCGATCATCCCCGTGAAATCGCCGATCAGGAAGACGACGCGGTGTCCCATGTCCTGGAAGTGCTTCATCTTGCGGATGACGACGGTATGGCCGAGATGCAGGTCGGGGGCGGACGGATCGAAGCCGACCTTGATCGTCAGCGGGCTCCCCGTCTTCCTGGAGCGCTCCAGCTTGGAGACGAGCTCCTCCTCGCGGATGATCTCGACCGCCCCCTTGCGCAGGTAGGCGATCTGCTCCGGAACCGGGGGAAACTCGGCCGCCGTCATGGCGCGAAGTCTATACCAAGCTCGCGAGGATCACGCGGCGCGCCGCCCGTGGCGGCAGGAGCCTGCCCGCGTAATCGGACCGGCTCCTAGAGGAGCCCGCGCTCCTTCAGGCTGACGAATCCCCGGCGGCTCACGATCAGGTGGTCGTACAGGCTGATCCCCATCAGGTCGCCGGCGCGCGCCATGGTGCGGGTGAACTCCACGTCGTCGCGGCTCGGGTCGAGGCTGCCGCTCGGATGGTTGTGCACCAGGATGAAGGCCAGCGCCGAGTTGACGATCGCCGGCTGCAGGACTTCGCGCGGGTGGGTGCGCGTGGTGTTCAGGCTGCCGATCGACACGGTCTCCCGGCAGATCAGGCGGTTCTGGGCGTCGAGATACAGCGCGATCAGGTGCTCCTTGCGCGCCTTCCTGAGGTCGCGCACCAGCGTGTAGGCCTCGGCGGGGGAGCTGACGCGCGGCTCCTCCCCCGGAGGGGCCAGGAGGCGTCGGCCCAGCTCGAAGGCGGCCAGCATCTGCGCCGCCTTCACCCGGCCGACGCCGCGCTCGCTGGACCAGTCCTGCAGGGACAGGCCCAAAAGGCCCTGCCCGCCGTGCGCGCTCACCAGGTCCTCGGCGATGCGCACGACGCTGCGTCCCCTGGTCCCCGTGCCGAGGAGGACCGCCAGAAGCTCCGACTGGTTCAGGCCGGACGGACCGAATCGCAGGAGCTTCTCCCGCGGCCGCAGGGCGCCCGGGGGGATCTCGCGTGCCCCTTTGGCGGCGCGCGCCGGGCCCGACGCAGCGGAGGGTTCGCAGGGGTATTCCCCGGCCGGGGCGCCGGGTCGGAGCGGATCGGCGAGGCGGACCGCGTCGTCGGGCATCGCCTCGGACAAGAGCAAGCGGCGTGCCGCCGCCCGGCCCGATGCGCGCCCCCCTCAAACCGGCCGAGCGCCCCCTGGCGGTCCCGGGGCACGCCCCGTCCCGGCGTCCGCGGGCGGACGCTGTCCGCGTCCGGCTAACCGGCCGGGGTCGCTCCCAGGACGCGCCGGCCCGCGATGCGCAGGCTTCCGGAGAAGTACAGGGAGATGGCGCGGCTGTAGACCCGGTGCTCCGCCTCGAGAATGCGCGCCTCGAGGGACTCCGGCGTGTCGCCGTCCAGGACCGGGACCGCCTCCTGCAGGACGATCGGCCCGCTGTCCACGTTCTCGTCGACGAAATGCACGGTGCAGCCGCTGACCCTGACCCCCGATTCCAGGGCCTGGCGCTGCGCGCAGG
>DATNEZ010000003.1:0-5102 GCA_035606645.1 Binatia bacterium | reverse complement strand
TGCACGGTCTGCCGGCCCCACGTGCGCACGCCCCAGACCGCCCCGCAGGACGAGCTCATCCCCGTCCGCGGCGCCCGGCAGCTGCCGCGCAACCGGCACCTGCTGTAGGAATTCCGCGAACCCCGGGCGAAGGATCCGGTTTAAGCCGGCAGACCATGTTGCGCCTTCGCTTCCGTAACGACCCGCCTGGCTCCCGGGCATAACCTGCCCGTCGGCTTCCCCCTTCCACTTTTCTTGCCAGGCGGAGATTCCCTATGAAGTTCCTCGACAAAGCCATCCTGTTCAAAGAAACCATCCGGACCGAAGCGCGAGGCTACCACAAACTCAAGAAGCAGACCGGAGGTCCGGGACAGTTCGCGATCGTCGACCTGCGGATCCGTCCGCTCCCCCGAGGCGGCGGCGTCCGGTTCCAGAACTCGGTCGTCGAAGGGCGGATTCCGGACGAGTTCATCCCGTCGATCGAAAAGGGCGCGCGCGAGGCCCTCGCCAGCGGAGTCCTGGCCGGCTTCCCGGTCGTCGACGTCGAAGTCGATGTCGTGGACGGGGATCGCCACCGCAAGGACTCCCACGGACGGGACTTCCAGATCGCCGGACGGTCGGCGGTCCAGGACGCGCTCCACTCGGCGTCGCCCGGCTTGCTGGAGCCGATCGGACTCCTGCAGGTCACGTGTCCGACCAGGTCCTTCGGCGCCGTCCTGGGACTTCTGAAGAGCCGGCGAGGCCGGATCCGAGGCACGGATTTCCGGGACGATGCGTACGTGATCGAGGGAGACCTTCCGCTCCTCGAGGCGGCGGCCCTCCACTCGGATCTGCGGTCGCTCACGAGCGCCGTCGGAACCATGGCGATAACGGCGTCGCACGACCATCTCGTGCCGGATTCCATGCTGGCCGCGATCCTTCGCCGGCTCCGGCCGACGTCGGAGTAGTCCCCGGGGGGAGAAGAGGCGCGGCCTCTTCTCCCCTTTTTCATTTTCCGGGAACCCCAGGCCTCCGGCCCGCACTAAGGGGTATGAAGAACATCACGCTGACCCTGAGTTTGCTGTCGATCATCGGCCTTCCCGCCTCCGCCCTGGACGATCCCGCTCCCGGCGAGCGCGTCGAGATCACGTTCCCGAGCGGAGGGACGATCATGGGAACGATCGTGGCGCCTCCCGGGACCGCTCCGGCCGGTTCCCTGACCCTCGACGTCAGCTGGGAGTATCCGGGCTTGACCGGCACGATCACGGTCCCGAAAAGAGATGTCGCCGGCCTCCGCAAGATCAGAGCGATGGAGGAGTCCGGGCGGCCCGCCGAGGCGCCCGCCCCTGCCGCCGCACCCAAGCCCGCCGCGCGCCCGCCGGAGCCCCCCAAACCCGCCCCCCTCCCGGAAGTCAAAGCCGCCGAAGATCCAGGGAAGGCCCGGGAGTTCTATGCGCGGTTTCCGGCGCCCGACTGGAGTCCCGAACGGCGCAACATGATCCGCGTGAAGAAATTCCGCGGTCAGATCCCGACCCCCGCGGAGCGCGAGTTCGACCAGAACTTCGAGCTCTGGGAGAAAGGGCGCGAAGCGTCCAAGTAGACTCTAGCTCTCCATGATCACCGGCGCGCGGTGTTCGAGGCCGAGCGAGGCCAGCCCCCTCAGTTGTTCGGCGACGTGCCGGGCCCCCGCCAGATCCTCCCGGTCCTCCTCCGCGATCCATTCGCATAGGCGTTCCAGCTCCGATGCCACGCGGGCTGTGGACGCCAGCGACGTCGTCGACTCGGAACGCCAGGGCAGCGTCACCTGGAAGACGGGCTCGAACTCCACGGGAAGCCAGATCTGCGGCGCTTCCAGCGCGCAGAGGACCGGCAGGCGGCGACGATAGGCCTGGCTCCGGGCGTATTCAAACGGACCTGCGAAGCTGTCGAGGCTGAAGACCTTGGCTCCCCGGGCCGGCCCCTCCTCGTCCCAGTCCGGCCGGAAGGCCAGCAACCCCTCCAGCTGATCCCGGAAGGCGTCGAGAAGGCGGCCCGCCTCCTCCGTCGACCGGCGGCGCATCGTCGGGGCCGACGCGCCTCCTTCCCACCCGATCCGGATGGAGCCGCTCAAGTACGACCGCAGGGGCAGGACGTAGACCGCAACGCTCATGAGCCCCCCAGCGCCGCCTCGATCTCCTCGAGCACCTCCGCGGCGGGCTCGACCGCCCGGCGCCGTTCGAGCGCCTCCCGAGCCCCCAGGCGTCCCAGCGCCCAGGCGGCGTGGGCCCGGACGAGCGGCTCGTCATGGAACAGCGCCTTCTCGAGCGCCGGAATCGCCGCCGGGTCGTTGGAATTCCCCAGCGCGATCGCGACGTTCCGCAGGAAGCCCGTGTGCTTGGCCCGCTTGACCGGGCTCTCCTTGAAGCGGCGGTTGAACTCGTCGCGCGTCAGCCCCATCAGCTCGATCAGCGACGGCGTCAG
The DNA here is from genome assembly GCA_035606645.1 of Binatia bacterium. Classification (GTDB taxonomy): domain Bacteria; phylum Acidobacteriota; class Polarisedimenticolia; order Gp22-AA2; family Gp22-AA2; genus Gp22-AA3. Next base: position 2,684 of record DATNEZ010000003.1, on the reverse strand, counting down.
GTTCCCCTCCCGGGCGTAGAACTCCCGCTCGGGGGAGACCTGCGCGAACTTGTTCCAGGGACAGACGTCCTGGCAGATATCGCAGCCGAACACGAGGTTCCCCATCAGCGGCCGCAGCTCGCGAGGGATCGCCCCGCGGTGCTCGATCGTGAGGTAGGCGATGCACTTCCGGGAATCGACCACGTACGGCGCCACGATCGCCTTCGTGGGGCACAGGTCGATGCACGCCGTGCAGGTCCCGCAGTACTCCTCGGCGTACGGCGCGTCGGGCTCGAGGTCGAGGTCGGTCAGCATCTCGCCCAGGAAGAACCACGACCCCAGGTCGCGCGAGAGGATGTTGGAATGCTTCCCCTGCCACCCCAGCCCCGCCTGCTGGGCCCAGGGTTTCTCCAGGACGGCGTTGGTGTCGACGCAGACCTTCGCGTTGCCGCCCAGCCGCTCGACGTGGCGGCGCAGCTCGTGGAGCTTCTCGAGAAGGACGTCGTGGTAGTCGTCGCCCCAGGCGTAGCGCGAAATCCGCCCGATGCGGGGATCCGCGGAGTGGACCCCGGGACTCTGGTAGTTCTTGAGGACGCAGACGATCGACCGGGCGCCGGGGAGGACCTTCGCCGGATCGGTGCGCCGCTCGGGCGACCGGGCCATGTAGGCCATCTCGCCGTGATAGTCTCGGCCGAGCCATTCGCCCAGGAACTCCCCGTGCGGCGCCTCGCCGACGCGGGCGATGCCGACCTTCTCGAACCCGAGCTCGCGGGCCTTACTTCTGATGGAGTCCGCGCTGCTCATCGTAGTCGTCCGCGAACCGGCCGGCGGTGCCCAGCTCGTACCGCTCGTGGGCGGGATTGAGCGCCGAACGGCGGTAGGTGGCGACGCACCGGTAGCAGACCGTCCGTTCGCGCGAGAAGACCCAGAAGACCAGGTCGATCAGCGCCGCGACGCCCAGGACCGAGACGGCGAGATACACGTTGCGCGCCCAGAAGATCCCGGAACCGACGATCGCCGCGACGATGATCCCGAAGCCGACGTAGCCGTTGAAGTCCTTCTCGATGTAGAGGTGGCCGCAGCCGCAGAGCACGCATCGGTCGACGACGTTGCTCGCGGAGATGCTCTCGGTCATCGTCACCGCGCGCCGGTCCCCGCACTTGGTGCAGACGACTTCGGCCGGCGGCGCCGCCGTGTCGAACCGGGTTCCCCGGAAGCAGTCGGCGCAGTACGAGATGATTTCCACGGCGGCCATTGTATCCGGTCCTGGCCCCGGGACAAAGCGCGATCCATTTATGGGTGGACCGTGCGGCCGCAACCCGCTGAAAAAGAGCATATTCGGATCGGGAGGGACTCAGGAAAAATCGGATATGGGTCATAACAAAACGCTACTTTGGGGCTCCATCAAGCGGCCTAAAAGGGGCGACCGGGGACACAGGGTGGTGAACGATGACGGATAGCTCGAACCTGATCGTGGTGCCGAGACCTTCGCCGCAACGGGCGAAGATCCTCATCGTCGACGACACGGATTCGAACCGCGTCGCCTTCCACTCCATCCTCGAAGCGCCCCACCATGAGATCATCCAGGCGAAGGACGGCCTGGAAGCCCTGGAGTTCATCATCGACAACGACTTCGCGGTCATCCTGCTCGACATCCGGATGCCCCGGATGGGAGGACTGGAGACGGCGCAGAACATCCGGGCGAGGAAGCGGTCCCGCTACACCCCGATCCTCTTCCTCTCGGCGTACGAGTCGACGCCGGTCGAGGTCTCCAAGGGATTCGTCATCGGCGGGGTCATCGACTACCTCTTCAGCCCGGTCGATTCCGACATGCTGCGCAACAAGGTCAACTTCCTCACGGACTTCTATCTGAGGAACCAGGAAGCCAATCGCGAACTCAGGGAACTGCGCGAACATTGCCAGGTGCAGGAGATCCGGATCCGCGAACTTCAGATGCTGCTGGCCACCCCCTTGAAGCAGCCAAAATAGGCTGGCTGTTTCACCCGCGTTCTGGTTCCCTAACGGGATGCCGTACTGCCCCGCCTGCCGAGCCGACTACGCCCCGGGCATCGAGCGGTGCCACGACTGCGAGGTCGACCTCGAGGAGCCCGGCGCGGAGGATCCGGCCCCCCTGCCCCATCTGCCGCCCGAGCCGCTGGTCACCGTCGCCTCGTTCAGCACCGCCCTGCAGGCCAACATCCTCGCCAGCCGGCTCGAAGCCGACGGGGTGGAGTGCTTCATCGCCGATGCCGAGACGATCGGCGTCCACGGCCTGCTGGCCGGCGCCGTCGGGGGAGTGAAGATCCAGGTCCGCGAATCGGACTCCCCCCGCGCGGCGGCGATCCTGCGGACGAACTCGTCCCGCACCGAGGCGCCGCCTTGTCCCCGCTGCGGCTCGAGGGACGTGCGCCGCAAGGGGCTGTCGGTCCTGGCCGGCGCGCTCATGGTCCTCACGCTCGGCGTCATGGCCCTCTTCTTCCCCGTGGCGTGGATCTGCCACGGCTGCAGCCACCGGTGGAGGTGACATGACCTTCCTCGCGCTGCTGGCACTGCTCCAGGTCGAGGCGCGCGACCGGTGCGTCCTCGTCACCGCCGAGGCGCGGAAGTCGCCCCCTCAGATCGAACTCCGATGGCCGGTCGATCCGAAGGCCACGGGGTATTCGGTCTTCCGCAAGAGCCCCTCGGCGGCGTCGTGGGGCGACGAG
>DATNEZ010000615.1:0-5748 GCA_035606645.1 Binatia bacterium | reverse complement strand
CATCGTCCTGGGGGAGCTCGTCCCCAAGCGCCTGGCCATCCGCCGCCCCGGCCGGATCGCCCGGATCGCCGCGCCGTTTCTGGTGGCCTTCAAGCGGGTCTTCTACCCCGCGATGTTCCTCCTGAACGGCAGCGCCAACCTGATCCTGCGCCTTCTGGGCATCCGCCACCTGGAGGAGCCGGCAATCTCGGAGAACGAGCTGCGCATCATGTTCGCCGACTCCTTCCGCAAGGGGGTCATCACCTCGAGCGAGGCGGAGATCATGGAAAGGGCCACGCGCTTCGCCGACCGCACCGCCCGCGAGGTGATGGTCCCCCTCGATCGCGTCGTGACCTGGCGGTTCGATCGCCCCGTGGAGGAGAACCTCGCCCTGGCGCGCGCCGAGAAGCACACGCGCTACCCGGTCTACGATCCCCGGACCAACGATCTGATCGGCGTCATCAACATCAAGGCCCTGGCGCTCTACAGCGAGAAGGACGCCATGGACCGCGAGGCGTCGCGGCTCCAGGACCAGACCATCGTCAAGGAGCTCGTCCGCATCCCGGAGGACCGGCGCATCGACGCCGTCCTCAAGGACATGCGCCGGCGCCGCCAGCACATGGCGGCGGTCGTCGACAAGCAGGGGAGGGCGATCGGCATCCTGACGATGGAGGACATCATCGAGGAGATCTTCGGGGAGATCGAAGACGAGTTCGACACCGCCCCGGCGCCCGCCCCGTCCTCCTGATGCTCCCGTCCCGCTCCGCCCTCCGTCCTGCCGTTGTCGCGGCCCTGGCTCTTGCGGCCTGCCTCGTGGGGTGCGGCCGCCCCGACGCGACGGCTCCGGGCGGCGACGCGGACCGCGGCGGAGCGGGCGGCCGCGGCCGGGTCGTCGTCTTCGGCATCGACGGGGCCGACTGGCAGGTGATCGAGCCCCTGGTGGCGCGCGGGCGGATGCCCGCCTTCAAGCGGCTGATGGAGGAAGGGGCCACCGGCACCCTGCTGTCGCAGGAGCCGTCGGCCTCGCCGTCCCTCTGGACGACGATCGCCACCGGCGTTGGTCCGGCCCGTCACGGCATCCACGGCTTCGTGGTCGGGGGCGGGGAGGGGGGAGACGGCGAGGCCGCCCTGGCGCACGAGCACGACCCGCGGGCGGCCGGGGCGGGAGGGCGCGCCGCGGTCAGGCCGGTCACGAGCGGCATGCGGAGGGCGCCGGCGTTCTGGAACATCCTGCCGCGCTACGACCGCAAGGTCGGGGTCGTCGGGTGGCTCGTCACCTGGCCTGCCGAGCCGACCAACGGTTTCATCGTCTCGTCGTACCTGCCCTACATCTACAACTGGTCCACCGGCCGCCCGCTGAAGGGGACGATCGTCCAGGGGATTCCCAGGCAGACGTTTCCCGAGGCGCTCATCGACGAGCTGGACGCCGACAAGGTCAAGCCCACCGGCCTCGACGCCGGTCTGGTGGGCCGGTTCTACGACCAGGCGGCGGTCCCGGCCCTGCCGCGCGACGATCGGGAATGCGTCCTGGGGTTCCTGTGGAGCCTCGCCTGCGACGAGACCTACCGGCGCATCGGACAGCGGCTGTACCGGGAGTATCCCGTCGACCTGTTCGCGATCTACTTCGGCGGCGTCGACGTCGCCTCCCACCGATTCTGGAAGTTCGCCCACCCGGACGCCATGCCCTACGGCGTGACGCCGGAGCGGGCCGCCGTGCTGGGCGGCGTGATCGACGCGTACTACATCTACCTGGACGGGCTCCTGGGGGAGTACCTGGACGGCCTCGGCGCCGACGGGACGCTGGTGGTCCTGTCGGACCATGGGTTCAAGCCGGTCCTCTTTCCGGGGAAGCCGACGACCTCGGGGCATCACCGCCTGGAAGGGATCATCGGGCTGTATGGCCGCGGGGTGAAGCGGGGCGGCCGGATCGCCTCGGCCGGGCTCCTGGACGTCCTGCCCACGCTCCTGCGGCTTTTGGACGTCCCGATCGCGCAGGACCTGCAGGGGCGGGTCCTCGCCGACGCGCTCGACCCCCGCTTCCTCGAATCGCACAAGGCGGCGGGCGTTGCGACCTACGGCGGGCTCGATCGCCCGGCCGAGCCGGGAGAGTCGGATCTGGACCGGAACGTCCTCGAGCGGCTGCGCTCCCTCGGCTACATCAACTGAGCGTCACCCCCGCACCTCACCGGGTCGGGATGCGCCATCCGATGCCGAAGGCGAGCTCCTTGAACGAGAAGTCGGTCCCGTTCGCGTAGACTTGGCCGTCCCCCTCGAAGAAGTTGGCCCGCAGCTCGAAGCGGGCATAGGTCACGCGCCCCAGAAAGAAGCGCACGCCGCCCCCCAGCCCAAGGACGGGATCGGTCTCGCTGCCGAGGAAGGAGTCATCGGTATGGACCAAGCCGAGGCCGGCCGTCAGGTAGGGAACGACATTGGTGTCGTTGAGATTGAGGACGTATGCGACCTGCAGGTTGTCGATATCGGCGTTTTCGCCGAAGTTGAACGAATCGTCTGCATTCACGCTGTTGAACAGGAACTCGATCTCATGGTGCGTGTTGTAAAGGTAGCCGAACCGGGCACCGGCCCCGCCGTCATCGTCGAGCTCCATCCGATTCGAGAAATCGTTGAACGTCAGGTAGGCGGCAATTTCGTAGGCCTCCCCGGAACCCCGTGTGCTGTACCGGCGCGGGGCGGCATGGCCGTCCGGAACGAACATCGGCAGGAAGGCAAGTACGAACACCACAGGCAGAAGGCGTCTCAGGGTCATCGCAGTCTCCCATGCGCGCCCCTTGAGATCAGCCGGCCCCGGGCGCGTTGACCCCATTTTTGCACGCATGCTATAGTTCGCCCACCTACGTGGGGCGTTAGCTCAGCTGGGAGAGCGCAAGGCTGGCAGTCTTGAGGTCGGGGGTTCGATCCCCCCACGCTCCACCACGTACCCTCCGCTTTGTCCGCAAATCCTCCCAGGACCGGCCCGGCTCGAAGGATCGCCGCGTTCGCGCGCCTCCAACGAATGAACGGACTCGCAGGATCGCGAGCATCATTCGAAAGGAGGGACCATGTCCAGGAGACTCATTCGCGGAGGGTTGGCGCCCGGCTTCGTGGTGGTTCTGTGCGGCGCGCTCGCCGGAGGCGCCGGCGCCCAGGCCGCCGGCTACTGCACGCAGACGGCGGACACGATGCTCGATGCTTGCAAGGCGAGCGTCACGGACGACGGCGCCGTGGGGACCGCCATCTGCATCAACGTCGAGGACACCAAGGCCCACAACGACTGCCTCGACGACCTCGAGGACTCGCAGGCCGAGGCGGCGCAGCTGTGCGAGGACCAGCATGACACCCGTCTCGCCGCCTGCGGGGTGCTCGGGGAAGATCGCTACGACCCGGACTTCAGCCCGGCCCGCTTCGACAACCCGAAGCGCCCGTCGCGCCCGAATCCCTATTTCCCCATGGGGGTCGGCAAACACTGGGAATACCGCACCGCGACCCAGGTGAACACGGTCGACATCGTGAACGAGACGAAGCGCATCGCGGGGGTCGACTGCCTCGTCTTCCGCGACCTGGTCTTCGAGGGGGGCTTCATCCACGAGGCCACGGACGACTGGTACGTCCCGGGCAAGGACGGCAGCGTCTGGTACTTCGGCGAGGAGGTCAAGGATTTCGAGACGTTCAAGGGGGACAATCCGATGAGATCGGAGCTCGTCAGCATCGACGGCTCCTTCAAGGCGGGGCGCGACGGCGCCAAGCCGGGGATCATCGCCCTGGCGTCTCCGAAGGCCGGGGATGTGTACTTCGAGGAGTTCGCGCTGGGGGACGCCGAGGACGTGACCGAAATCCTGTCCACGACGTACTCTTATGGGCACGACCCGGCGCTCGACGAGGGGGTCCCCGCGACGCTCGCGCAGCGCTTCTGCGCCGGGAACTGCATCGTCACGAAGAACTACTCCCTCCTGGAGCCCGGGCTGTTCGCCCGCAAGTACTACGCCCGCGGCGTCGGCACCATCCTCGAGGTGGAGAACACGGGGGAGGTCGTCCAGCTCGTCGGCTGCAATTTCGACAGCCGGTGCGCCAACCTGCCCCTGCCCCAGACGGCCACGAAACCTTCCCGCTGAAGTCCGGCTCGCCGCCACGGGGCCTGCCGAGGGCCCCGTGGCGCGTCCCGGAAGCGGCGTCACGCTAGACGGGTCCGGACGACGCCGGCATCGGGGCCGCTGTATACTGCCGTCTCCGACATGCCCCGTCCAGCCCTCCTCAGCTGCGAAGGCGTCACGAAATCGTTCGGCGGGCCGCCGCTGTTCGAGGGGCTGTCGTTCGCCCTCCACGAAGGGGACCATGTCGGGCTCGTCGGTCCCAATGGTGCGGGCAAATCGACCCTGCTGAAGATCCTCGGCGGAATCGAGCTCCCCGACTCGGGGACCTGCAGCCGCCGGAAGAACCTGCGCGTCGGCTACGTTCCCCAGACGCCGGTGTTTCCTCCGAGGACGACGGCCGCCGGCATTCTCCATGCGGCGGTCGCCACGGATGCGCGGCTCGACGATCACGAAAGGGACCTGGCCGTCGGCATGGCGCTGGGCAAGGCCGGGTTCACCGACCCGGGCGTGCCGACCGATCGCCTCTCGGGGGGCTGGCGCACGCGTCTCGCCATCGCGCGGGAGCTCGTGCGCCCGCCCGACGTCCTGCTGCTCGACGAGCCGACGAACCATCTGGACATCGACTCGATCCTCTGGCTGGAATCCGTGCTGCGCAACGAATCCAGCGCGTTCGTGGCGGTCAGCCACGATCGCTACTTTCTCGAGAGGGTGGCGCGGCGGATGCTGGAGATCAGCCGGCTGCACGACTCCGGTCTCTTCCACGTGACCGGCAGCTTCGCCGATTTCCTGGAGGCGCGCGACGAGGCGCTGAGCAACCAGGCGGCCTACCGGGACACGCTCGCCGGCCTCGTCCGTCGCGAGGTGGCCTGGCTGCGCCGGGGGGCCAAGGCGCGGACGTCCAAGTCCAAGGCCCGCATCCAGTCCGCCACGCGCAGCATCGAAGAGCTCGCGGAGAGCAGGGCGCGCAGCGCGAGCCCGACGGCGGACATCGAGTTCGCCTCCTCCGGGCGAAGGACCAGGCGCCTGTGGTCCTGCGAGGGCCTGCGGATCGCGTTCGGCGCCAGGACGCTCGTCGAGACGCTCGACCTCCTCCTCACGCCCGGCATGCGACTGGGCGTCCTGGGCCCCAACGGTTCCGGCAAGACGACGCTGCTCCGGACGATCGTCGGGGAGATCGCGCCCGCGGCCGGGACGATCACGCGCGCCGAGGCCCTGCGGGTGGCCTACTTCGGCCAGGACCGCGAGGCTCCCGACCCGGCCCTCACGCTCAAGCGGGCGCTGGCGCCCGAAGGGGACGGCGTGGTCTACGGCGACCAGGTCATCCACGTGGCCTCGTGGGCGAAGCGGTTTCTCTTTCACCCTGCGCAGCTCGAGACCCCCGTGTCCCGGCTCTCGGGAGGGGAGCGCGCCCGGATCGTCCTGGCCAGGATGATGCGCCAGCCGGCCGACCTGCTGGTCCTCGATGAGCCCACCAACGACCTCGACATCCCGGCGCTCGAGGTCCTGGAGGAGGCGCTGCTCGAGTTCCCCGGCGCCCTCGTCCTCGTGAGCCACGACCGCCACCTGCTGGATCGAGTGTCGACGCGGATCCTGGCGCTCGACGGGAGTGGAGGCGCGGAACAGCACGTCGACTACGGCCAGTGGGAGGCGAGCCGGGAGTCGCAGGGCTCGACGAAGAAGGACG
>DATNEZ010000604.1:0-6014 GCA_035606645.1 Binatia bacterium | reverse complement strand
GCCTGCATGGCGCTGGTCAATCCCGGCGACGAGGTCATCCTGTTCTCGCCGTTCTACGGCTACCACCTGAACATCCTCAAGGTCTGCCAGGCGACGCTGAAGTACGTGAAGCTGCAGGCGCCGGACTGGTCGTACGACCCGGCGGAGCTCGAAGCGGCCTTCTCGAAGAAGACCAAGTTCATCCTGGTGAACACGCCGTCGAACCCGTGCGGCAAGGTGTTCACGCGCGACGAGCTGACGCACATCGCCGACCTGTGCAATAAGCACGACGCGCTCTGCGTCACGGACGAGATCTACGAGTACATCCTGTACGACGAGCGGCAGCACGTCAGCCCGGGCTCGTTGCCGGGGATGGAGGACCGCACCATCACCATCAGCGGCTTCTCCAAGACGTTCGCCATGACCGGCTGGCGGCTGGGGTACACCGTGGCGCGCAAGCCGATCGCCGCCAAGCTCGCGATCCTGAACGACCTGATCAACGTCTGCGCCCCGTCCCCTTTGCAGTACGCGGTGCTCGCGGCCTTCGACCTGCCGGAGTCGTATTACAACCTCATGCGCCACGACTACCAGAAGAAGCGCGACATGACGGTCGCCGCCTGCCGCGAAGCCGGCATGACCCCGTACCCGCCGCAGGGGGCGTACTACATGCTGGCCGACTTCGGCCCGCTCGGCTTCAAGGACGACCAGGAAGCGGCGCGCATCATCCTCGAGAAGCACGGGGTCGCGACCATCCCCGGGTCGTCGTTCTATGCCGACCCGAAGGACGGCAAGAAGCAGGTCCGCTTCTGCTACGCCAAGAAGATGCACGACCTCGAGGAGGCCTGCCGCCGCATCCGCGCCATGGGGCTGGCCAGGGTCTGACGCTGCGCGCTCTCCTCCTGATCCCGGCGCTCCTGCTGTCGCTCGCGGACCCGTCCGACCCGCCGCCCTCCGACGCCGAGGCCGCCCGCGCGCTCGTCGCCTCGATCACCCCGACCGTCGAGGCGATCCGCGGTCTGCAGTTCAAGCAGCTGGTCCCCGTCGAGATGACCGACGACGCCGGCGCCCGCGGGCATTTCGAAGACCGGATGAAGAAGGACTGGCCGGATTCCCGCAGCCGGAACGAGCAGGAGGTGTACGTCGATCTCGGGCTGCTCCCGCCCCAGACCGGCCTCAAGGCCGCCCTCCTGACCGCCCTCGAAGAGCAGGCGGCCGGGTACTACGACCCGAGCCGTCGCGCCTTCTTCGTCCTGGGGGACATGCCGAAGGGGTTCGCCCCGTTCATCGTCGCGCACGAGCTGACCCACGCCCTCGACGACCAGTACTTCGACATCGACGGGATGGTGGACAAGGCCGGCGACGACGACGGCCGGGCCGGCGGCGTCGTGTCGGTCGTCGAGGGCTCGGGAACCCTGGTGATGACCATCTTCATCGTGCAGGAGGTGGGCGCCGGCCGCCTGAAGCCCCAGGTCATGGAAGAGTACCAGGGCAGCGAAATGGGCAAGGCGGAGAAGCTCAAGGTGACTCCGCAGGTCGTAAAGCGGACCCTCTTCGCCCCGTACGTCCTCGGGATGAACTTCCTGCTCAAGGGGAACCTCACCGGCATGCCGCGCGTGTCGGCCCCCAAGGGGGACCTCGAGCGCGCCTTCACCGACCCGCCGGTCTCCTGGGAGCAGGTGCTCCACCCGGAGAAGTACTGGACCACCGGCGCGCGCGACCTGCCCCGCCCCGTCGCCATCCCGAACCTGGCGTCGACGCTGGGGAACGGCTGGGCCCTCTGGGACGAAGGGGGCGTCGGCGAGATGCTCCTGGCGATCCTGACCGACCCCAAGGCGGATGAGTTCGACCCGGCCACGTTCCCGCAACCGGGCCTGTGGACCAACGTGGCCGCGTCCGGCTGGGGAGGCGATCGCTGGCAGCTCTACCGCCACGGCGACAACACCGTGACCGTCCTCGCGACCGTCTGGGACACCGAGAAGGACGCCCGCGAGTTCCGCAAGGCGCTCCCCCGCCCGCTGCGCCGCACCTCCCTGATGGAGCGCGACGCGGTCGTTCTCGTGGCCGGCGAAGCCGGGGACCGCGCCCGGGCCCTCGCCCGCGAGGCGCTAAGGGCGCTCGGCGGAAGACCAGAACCTGTTGTGAGGCAGCGCGCTTCGGAGTAACATAGGCGACATGACCAAACCGGCAGAGTCCGTCCTGGCTGATGCCCTGCGCCTCGATCCCGATGCGCGTGCGCAACTCGCCGCTGAAATACTCGCGAGTCTGGATGGACCTGAAGACCCTGACGCAGAGGCCGCCTGGCAGGCCGAGATCGCGAGGCGTGTGGCGGCACTGGAAGCCGGCAATCTCAAGCTGGAGTCATGGGAAAGCGTTAGGCGGCGAATCGAGAAGGCAATCTCGGAGGACGCCGTGGATCTCGCCACCTGCCGGGCCCGCGCCAAGGAACCCCGTCTTGATTTCGCGTCGGTCTTGAAAGACCTCAGACGCCGTCGCAAGCTATAGCCTGCGCATCAAGCCATCGGCCCCCTGATTCCTCGTCGGCCGGCGGCCGGAACACCCGGCGCAATCAGGGACAGGTGCGGCCCGATCGTGGTGTGCCGTCCGAGGATGAACCGAGAGATCCCTGTCCCCCCGGGCATCCGTTCTCTGCGCGAACGAGATAGTAGAAGACCCGTCCGTAGGGCGGCAGCATCGGGTCCAGGGCGCTCGTCTGTGACGTGTCGGTGGCGGCGCAGACAGCGGGCCCCACGAAGTCTGCGGGATTGGAGCTTCTGAGAACATCGTACGACACGGTCGTCGCCCCGCCCAGGGCCGGAGGGATCCAGCCGAGCGCAACTTCATCCGAGAGGACGAAGCCGCCGACCTCGGGCGGGGGGGCCCAGGTGCCGGCGTTGGCGTCGTCGCAGTCTCCGCCGACCAGGACGAATCCCGCGGGCGGGCTGCACGTCCGGATCGCCACGGCGTCGTCCCCGTGACCATCCGCATCGAGATCCTGGAAATAGGTCCTGGGTATGCACCCGCAGTACGCGTATCCCGTCCCGCTTGACCTGAATGAACCGAACGTTCCTCCCCATATCAGCACCAGGCTGTCGGTCCAGGCGCCGCCGGCGAAATAGCGAGGGGATGGGGCCTGGGTCGTCGTCATGGCCGTCCAGGTGTCGCCCGCCGGGTCGTAGCGCCCACCGGTGTTGGTGTAGCTCGAGGTGGATAATTCTCCTCCCCAGACGATCATCTCCGAACCGGTCCAGAGGGTCACGTGGAAGGAACGCGGGGCGGGGGGGTTGGCGGCCAACATGGGACTCCACGAGTCGTTCACCGGATCGTAGCGAGCGCCATCGTTGAAGTACGTGAGCCCGAAATTCCCTGCCCAGACCACCATCCGGCTGCCGGTCCACACTGCCGAGTGGGATCTCCGGGGCGACGGAGCATTGGTCAAGGACGTCGGAGTCCATTTATCCGTCACCGGATCGTATCGGCCTCCTGAGGTATCGCCACCGCCCCAGATGACCATCCTGCTCCCCGTCCATACGGCGGAGTGTCCGACCCGCGGAGACGGCGCGCCCACAGTCGAGGTCGGGAGCCAGATGTTCGTCGCTGGATCGTAACGCCCGCCCGTGTTGAATTGACTTGCGGCGGTGCTTCCTCCCCAGATCACCATCTGGCTGCCGGTCCAGATGGCGGTGGCCCCGCCCCGCGGAGCGGGGGCGTCGACGAGTGACGTGGACAGCCACGTGTCGCCCACGGGATCGTATCGGCCACCGGAGTTGACGGGATTATTGTTCGACGATCCTCCCCACACGATCATCTGATTCCCCGTCCACGCGACCTGATGACCCGCACGTGCTGCAGGCGCCCCCGACAGGGCCGTCGGCTCCCACGTGTCGGTTGCGGGGTCGTAGCGACCACCTGTACCTTGGTCTCCGTTGATACCTCCACTTGCTAGCGAGCCGCCCCAGATCACCATGCGGCTGCCGGTCCAGATCGCGGAGTGGGCGTGTCGTGGAGTCGGGATGTTTTCTGTCGACGTCGGCGTCCAGGCGTCGAACGCCGGGTCATATCGCCCCCCCGTGTTGAACGACGAGCCGTTCGTGCTCGAGCCGCCCCCCCACACGATCATCAAGCCGCCCGTCCAGACGGCCGTCTGGGACGTGCGACCGGTCGGGGCGTTCGTCAGCGAAAGAGGGGACCAGCTGTCCGATGCCGGATCGTAGCGGCCGCCCGTGTTGAGCCCACTCCCGCCCCACACGATCATCTCCTTGCCGGTCCAGACTGCCGAGTGATCGGAACGGGCGGCGGGAGGATTCTGTCCTTGCATCGCGGTCCACTGGTCGAGGACAGGGTCGTAGCTGGCCCCGGTGTTCGTGACCCCCGAGGCGGTTCTTCCGCCCCACACGATCATTCGTGTCCCCGTCCAGACGGCCGTATGGTCGGTCCGGGCGTCGGGAGCGCCGGCCAGCGACGTGGGTAACCAGGCGTTGCCCACCGGATCGTAGCGGCCGCCCGTGTTGATGAGAGGATTGAAATGATCTCCTCCCCACACCACCATGCGGTCGCCGGTCCAAACGGCCGAGTGCCCAAATCGCGCCTCAGGCGCGTTCGTCGGCGATATCTCGGACCATGTATTGTTCGCCGGATCGTAGGCTCCTCCCGTGTTCGTGGGGACCGTGGTGCGGCCGCCCCAGACCAGCATGCGGGTCCCCGTCCAGACAGCTGTCGGAAGGTTGCGCGCGGGCGGCGCGCCGGAGGTCGCGATAGGAGTCCAGGTGTCGGTCTGCGGATCGTAGCGGCCGCCGGTGCCGAGTACCCCGTGATTGTTGCCGCCCCAGATCAACATGTGAGTGCCTGACCACACCGCCGCGTGGTTCGAGCGCGCCTGCGGGACGTCCACCAGCGAAGTCGGCAGCCAGGTATCGGTGACCGGGTCGTATCGGCCACCGGTATCGACATATTCGCGCGCGATGTCCCATCCGCCCCAGACGATCATCAGGCTGCCCGTCCATACCGCCGTGAACTCTTGCCGGCCGTCCGGGGCCATGAGAGCCGGGAATGTGTCCCACGTATCCAGGGCGCATTCGGAGCCGCTGACGGTTGCGACCTCTTCACGGCCCGTCGCAACCGTCCGCGTGGCGACCTCGTCCAGCCCCGGGGCGACCCGGCCCCACCACTCATCCCAGGTCTGCTTCGCCACGAAGTACGAGGCGATTTCCAATTCATCCTGCCGCCGCGCGAGGGGAACGTGGACCGAGAACCCCTCGTCAGTCTCCTGGACAGAGCCGGGAACGCCCGGCGTCGCGGGGAGCGCCGAGTCCCACCGGGCGAATTCTTCCGGCGCCAGGGGCCGTGTGTCCGGCTCCCCGGAGGCGCCGGACTGCGGCTCCCGCATGGTTCCGGCTTCGCCGGCTTCCCCGCCGGCCTGCCGTCGCAGGCGGGCGACCGAGCGCCCGGCCCAGTCCTTGCGCGCATCGAGGGATCCATCGATCAGGTGCGCTCGGAGATCCTCGATCGCCCGGCGCTCCTGGGCATGGATGACCTGGTCCGATGCGAAGAAGCCTCGCGCCAGCCGGCCGGCCAGCGCGGGGCGCGCCAGACATTCCTGAATCAGGATCGGGTCGTCCCCGAGGGCGGCGTACAACTCGCGCAACCTGCCCGGCATGCGGCTGTGCCGGCTCATCCTGTCCATCTCGCGGCGCAGCATGTCGGCGGTGATCGGCGTCTTCCAGAACCGTTCGAGCGCGACAGACTGCTTCAGGGAGTCACGCACCTTCCGCTCGACGATCGCATCGGGGACGGCTAGCTCGAACGGGCGCTGCGCGGCCAGCTGGTGGGAGTAGTAGACCCGTTCGATGGCGCGCTGCGCGGCGATCCGATCCGCCAGGCTCAGCTCCCCGGAATCGGCACCCGCGACGGGCAGCACGAGGAGGATCGACGCGATCGCCACACGGATGAAAAGGGGATATCCGCTCATTGGACCACCAGTACCTACTAAGTACCGTGTAAGCGGCCCCGTGTCAAGCGACTAGTCCAGACGCCCCGTC
>DATNEZ010000570.1:0-5297 GCA_035606645.1 Binatia bacterium | reverse complement strand
AATTCGTCGATCTGGCGGTCATGGAGGATCGGCAGCTGGCGCTCGGCCTCGGCAGCCGATTTCAGCCCGATCTCCTTGTCCTGCTCGACGGAGAAGAGATTGAAGCCCGGCTTGATCTTGGTCTGGGCGAAGGACGACCCTCCGGCCACGGCCATCACGGCCAGGAGACAGCCCATCACGACGGCAATTCGAACGCGCCTGGTTTTCATGTCATGCTCCTTTTTCGATTGAGATTCGGATGGTTCTAAAGGGTTTTCGGGCGGGCGACAAACAGCAGGGCGCCGACCACGATGGCGCCGGTGCCGACCCAGACCGGGATGTTGACGGTTTCCTTGTCCTTCACCGACAGCTCCAGGCTCCCCAGCTTGAGATCGTGGCTCTGGCTGGTGTAGGTGAAGCCCCCGTAAGCCAGCGCGAGAATGCCGGCCGCGATCAGTACGATGGCCAGAATCGTCATGGGTTTCATGCGATGCTACGACCTCGAACGACGCGGAGCAGCAGCATCACGACGGCGAGGACCAGCAGGACGTGGATCAATCCCCCCATGGTGTACGAGGAGACCAGTCCGAGAATCCACAGGATGACGAACAGGACGATCAGGGTTTCGAGCATGTGCGTTCCTCCTTCACGGAACGATGGCGTTCAATGCAGGTTCAGATCGAGAATCTGTTCGGCCGCATAATCAATCTGGTCGACGCCGATGTCCTGGTGGATCGGGATCTCCAGGACGTGTTCGCGCAAATACCTCGCGTCCGGGCCTTCCTCGGAGGCGGCCTCGGGATCGCCATAGTTCCAGAACTGCACCGCCTCGATCCCGCGACGCCACAGGGCGGCGGCCGCCTCTTCCTTGTCGCTCACCAGGATCGGGAAGAACAGCGGACACACGCCGGGGTCCAGGTCTTGGCGAAGCATGGTGACGGCCCCCTGGAGCCGGTCGCGCATCCTCAGGAAGTTCTTCCGGCGGCGCGCCCGGATCTCTCCATAGTCGAGGTGCCTCAGGAGAATGCGGGACAGCCTCGAGATCCGCGTGTTGACGTCGGCAAGGTTGAAGCCGATGTCGCCCACGGTGACCCGCTTCGCCGGCAGGACCCGCAGCGCCCGGCCAATCCCGCCCTTGGCGGCCGCGATCACCCCGCCCGCTGCCGCCCAGCGCCCGCGGATCCGTCGCACGACGAGCTCGGCGGTCATGCCCGCGACCGAGGCCATGCCGCAACCCTCCCATTCGAGCCGGTCCAGGCCGCGCAACGGCCCGGCGTTCTGCACCAGCAGGCCGCCATTGGGAACGGGGAGCGTCTTGTACAGGCAGAAGATGGAGAAGTCGCCGAATGTGCCGACCGGCCGGCCCGCGCTGCCGCTCAGGAGCGCCAGGGCGCAGTCTTCGATCAGGAGGATGCCGCGATCCCGGCACAGTGCGGCGAGCTCCCGCATCGGCTGGGGCCAGCCCAGGTAATGGATCACGAAAAGGGCGCGCGCGCCCGAGCGGATCAGCCGATCCACCTGATCCAGGTCCGGCTCCAGCCGTCGGTTGATCCGGTAGAAGCGAAGATGCGCGCCCGACGCGCGCATGGCCCCGATCTCGTTGCCGCTGTGGTAATCGGGCGCGAGGATGGTGTCCTTCGCGCCGAAGCCGAGGGCCCGGAACAGGTGGTAGATGGCGTGTCGCGCCCGGTAGAAGTAGGTCCCGTTCGGCGCGTCGAACGGGAAGGGCGTCTCCTTCGGGCGGATTGATTTCCCCAGCACCTCGAGCCCCAGCCCCTGCCATGCCGGCACGCAGAGCTGCATCATGCGCCCGCGCTCCAGGTCGCCGACAGGGCCCGCGCGGCGTCCCGCGCGACGACGAGCGCCGGGTGCCGCCTGAGGTGCGGGACGATCCGGAATTTCGCGAAGTGCAGCAACCGCATGCGCAGGGAGGCTGGCATCACGTAGAGCCACTCCTGGGATCGTGTCCGGGTCGCCCAGTCGAGTTTCCAGGCATCCTCCCGGCCCAGGAAATCGAATTCCTTCACCCCCCGGGCGAAATGGTCCTGCAGAATCCGGACCAGCAGCTGGCTGTAGGGAGAACAGGCGGCGAACGCCGGGTCGTAGGCCGGCTTCAGCAGGAAGGCCTTGCCGGCGTAAAACAGCGAGAAATCGAACGCGATCCGCCGGCCGCCGACCCTGAGAAAATGCAGGCGCAGCCAGCCGCGCCGGGCCGCCCGCAATGCGAGCAGCGAGTAGAAGCGGTGGGTCGCAGCGTCGGCGGCGATGGCCGTTCCGGCACGTCCCTTCCAGCCGGCCGCCTCGATCCGCAGCCCTTCTTCGAGCGCGTCCCCGACCTCCTGTCCGGAGCCGACGACTTCCATCGAGATGTCGCCGAACTGCCGCAGACGCCTCTCCCGGCGGCGGAGGTTGGCTCGGAGCTTGGGCGACAGCCGATTGAAGTACGCGTCCCAGCTTCCCTCGATCGGGATGTACGGCGCCTCCGCCGATCGCCACAGCCCCGTGAGATAGCCGTCCCCCTGGGCCAGGGACGGGAGCATTGCGAGGCTCGGTGAGCCCGCCTGCAGGTGGCTCAGGACCAGGACGTCCCAGGGCTCCCCGCGATGCAACAGGGCTTCCCAGATCGCCCGCAACGCCTCGGGGCGCCGGCGACCCGAGATCACGTCGAAGCGCTGGGTGTGGACATTGCCGACGATCTCAAGGCGACGGACCCGCAGGCCGTAGAACCGTCCTGCGCTGCGCATGAGCGGGACGATGGCGATCGGCGACTCTCCATCCTTCACCACCAGGACATGCAATTCGTTGCCCGTGCCGAAGCACTCCCACCAGGTCTTCACCCACTCGTGGCTGAGGAACGGATGGTCCACGCCCGATTGCTCGAGCAGCGCGTCCCAGGCCGGCTGCAGATCGAGCAATCCCTGCCAGTTCGTGATCGTCTCGACCCGGAGCTGCGCTGTTGCCGTCGGCCGATGCGCGGGCGCGGCGAGGGCCAGGAGCATCGGGCTCAAAGCGGCGCCCGCTGACGGGCGGGAGTCCGCATTTCCCTGCGGCAACGGTCGAGGACGCCCGCCGGCGGCGAAAGGCTCAGGGGCGCATCGGACGCTCCGTCCTCGTCCATGGTGGCGCTGCGGTCCCCGCGAAGGAGCGCCCGGTAGAGCTCCTCGGTTTGACGCACCATGTGCTGCATGGAGAAGCGATCGACGGCTCGCGCGCGGGCCGCTTCACCCAGGCGCCGGGCCAGTGGCTCATCCTCCAACAGGCGACCGATGGCGACGGCCAGCGCCGGAGCGTCGCACGGCGGCACCAGGAGTCCGGTCACGCCGTCCTCGAGGAGCTCGGGGGTCCCGCCCACGCGCGTCGCCACGACCGGCACGCCGGCTGCCATCGATTCGAGCACGACGTTGGACAGCCCCTCGCTCAGCGACGGGGCGACCGAGATGGCGGCCTGGGAAAGGATCGCCGCGACGTCCAGCCTCGTCCCCGTGAAAAGGACGCGTCCCGCGAGCCCGAGCAGCCGCGCCTGCTCCTCGAGATCCCGGCGGCTGGCGCCGTCTCCCACGATCACGAAGCGTGCCTCATCGAACCGGCCCTCCAGGAGCGCCGCGGCCTTCAGGAGGTCGTCGATCCCCTTCATCGGGTTCAGCCGGGACACGGCCACGACCAGCGGGGCGCGCGACGGCAGGCCCAGGGACGACCGCAGCGCCTCGTCGGGCGGACGGGGCGCGAACCGTTCGACGTCCACTCCGTTCCGGATCACGGCAATTGCGCGGCGCGCATGCCCCCCCTCCCTGAGCCGCGCCCGGACGGCGGAGGCGTTCACCAGGACGCAGTGGGCCAGCCGGCTGGCGCACGTCTGGACCAGCCTCTGCGCGCGCGTCCAGGGATCGCCGCTGTCGCGGATGGACGCCAGGACGACAGGCGAGCGCGCGAGCCGGGCAACCGGCACGGCGAACACGATGGGGTAGAAGCCGTAGGCATGCACGATGTCGATGGCCTGGCGCTTCAGGTAGGCCGCGAACCGCAGCTGCTGCCGCAGGGTTCCGGGACGCAGGAAGCCCTGGATCGGATAGGAGCTCAAGGGGAGCCCGCACGATGCCATCTCGGCGTACAGCGGTCCTTCCCGCTGCAGGCTGGCGACGTGCACGTCGAAGCGGGCGGGATCCAGGCGCGTGGCCAGATGGGCCACCTGCCGCTCGGTCCCCCCGACATGGAACCCCGTGATGAACTGCAGGACCTTAATCCGTGACAGGCGGCACCTCCATGGTCCCAGGCCTTCCAATCGCCACAGCCAGCCCGGCGATGATGAAGAAATAGAAGTGGTACCCGACCGGATGGAACATCGCTGCCACCGCGAAGGCGACGAGGCTGACCTCGACCGCCACGCCGTAGTGGAAGAGGTCCTCCAGACCCGGCACCCCCGCCGCCGCGCGCTGCGCCCGCCGCGCTCGTGAGATGCAGCACCAGAACAGCGCCAGGAACAGGGCCAGGCCGGGCAGCCCGAGGTCGGCGCCGTATTCCAGGTAGACGTTGTGCACTTCCTTCCAGACCGGACCCTGCGCCTCGTTCAGCGCCAGGATGTTCATCCCCGCGCCGACACCGAGGATCGGGTGCTCGAGCGCCAGCTTCGTGGCCGCCACCATGCCGCCCCAGCGCGCCTGGGCCGAGCCGGTCTGGTCCGAGCTCATGTTCGCGATCGTTCCCATGTGATCGAGATACGACCCGGGTAGAAACGGTACGGCCAGGAGCGCGAGCAGGACCACGGCCACCGCCCAGGCTCTCCGGGTGCTCCTGGAGAGCTTCCAGAGATACAGGGCGAGCATCGTCGCCAGCGTCAGGAACCCGGCCCGCGAGAAGGTCAGGACGACGGCCGCCGCGACCAGGACGACGATGCCCAGCAGGATCGCCCGCGCCAAAGCGCTGCGGGCCTGGATCAGGCAGGCCACCGAGAACGGCAGGATCAGGTTGAGCGTCAGGGCGAGGTCGTTGGGGTTGCGCGTGAGCGGCGCGTCGTACCCGGCGATCCTCTTGAAGCTCTGACCGTCGCCTCCGGGCGCGAGGTCGCCCGACAGAAAATTCATCACCGCGACCGAGGCGAGCGGAACGCTGGCGAGCACCAGGGTCAGGGCCACGGCCCGGAAGCGCGCCGGGGTGCCGACCAGGTTGGCGATCAGCCAGAAGACCGCCAGGGACTTGATGAAGAGGTCCAGCAGCAGCGAAAGACTCCCTCCGGGCCAGTACGAGAAAGGCACGCCCAGGACGGCCCATGCGGCCAGGCATCCGGCGAGCACGATCTCGCGAGTCACGATGGAAATCGGCCG
>DATNEZ010000524.1:0-4426 GCA_035606645.1 Binatia bacterium | reverse complement strand
CGGCCGTCACGGCCCGCAGCTCCTGATCGAAGTGCAGGGCGAATTCATCCGGGCCGCCCGTGAAGGACGGCAGGAGGCCTTTCTGCGCGTCGGCGGGCAGGGCGAGGGCCCGCAGCGCGTCCCGCAGACGCGCCACTGGACCGTCCTCGGGTCCGGACCGGGGTCCCGGCTTGCCGGGCGTCTTCTTCATGTCAGGGAAGGCTCCTGGGCTCTCCGCGCGAAGTTTCGGGTTAATATACGTCGGCCTCAGACACTCCGGACCCGCCGACCCGCAGTAAAAGGCGAGCGACTCGACGCAGTGAACCCTTAGTGTGGGAGTGGCTCTCATGAAGAATGCCCTTGTGCTGGCGCTCGCCGTGACCCTGGCGGCCGCGGGCTGCTCGAAGACATCGCAGACACCCGCCGTCGATCTCAAGACGGAAGACCAGAAGACCCTGTACGCCCTCGGCCTGGTCATGAGCGAGAACCTGAACCCCTTCGGCCTGAACGAGGCGGAGGTCGAGATCGTCAAGGCCGGCTTCACCGACGGGGCCCTGAAGCGGACCCGCCAGGTCGACCTGGCGGTCTACGGCCCGAAGCTCCGGGACCTGGCGCAGGCCCGCTCGACCGCCGTGGCCTCCGCCGAGAAGACGTCGGGAGGCGAGTTCCTGTCCAAGGCGGCCCTCGAGAAGGGGGCGGTGAAGACTCCGGCCGGCTTCGTGATCCAGGAGATCAAGGCCGGCACCGGCGCGTCGCCGAAGCAGGCGGACACGGTGAAGGTGCACTACAAGGGGACCCTGATCGACGGGACCGTGTTCGACTCCTCGATCGACCGCGGCGAGCCGGCCGTCTTCCCGCTGGCGAACGTGATCCCCTGCTGGTCGCAGGGAGTGCAGATGATGAAGGTGGGGGGGAAGAGCCGGCTGGTCTGCCCGCCCGAGCTCGCCTACGGCGACCGCGGCGCGCCGCCGCACATCAAGCCGGGGGCGACCCTCAACTTCGAGGTCGAGCTCCTCGAGATCGTCAAGCCCTAGCGGCCACTCCTGGCAGGCTGCCCGATTACCGGACAGGCTCCTACGGTCGCGCGGACGGCGTCGCGGCCCGCGACAGGTCCGCGAGGAGCGCGTGCGGCGAGACCGGACGGCCGAGAAAGTCCTCGATCACCTGGCGGGACGTCCGCTCCAGGCCGAAGCGGTAGAGGCGCTCCGACATCCAGCCGTACCAGGTGGGGTCCCCTTCCGTGAACGGGCCGTGCAGCTCGCGCGTCCGATCGCGCAGGTCGGCGACCATGATCGCGCCGACCGCATAGTTCAGCATGTAGCCGGGAAGGTTGATGAGCTGCCCGCGCACCGCCCACCAGGACAGCTCGGGGTGCGGCCGGATCCGGAAGTACCGCCCGGTGATCTCCGTCCAGACGGCGTTCGGATCGGCGTCCGGGTTCCGGTGCATGCGGATCTCGAAGAGCGACCAGGCCACGTCCATGACGATGCCGGCGTACTTGGCCCTCAGCGAGTCGGCCAGGGACACCGACGTTCCCAGGTACTTCCGCTGCCACGCCAGCTCGAAGATCTCGAGCGCCGCCACGTCGGCGATCCCCTCGGTGAACAGGTCGCTGTCCGGCCAGTCCATGAACGCCGGCCGCGTCCGGATCGCCGCGATGTGCACGGCGTGCCCCGTCTCGTGCAGGAGCTCGTTCAGGTTGTCCAGGCTGCCGATGCGGTACGACGCGAAGACCCAGGGCTCGCCCGGGGCCCACGCATGGAGCTCGAGGTGCGGCCGCGCCCCGAAGGTGGTGAAGGCCACCGGGTCCTTCCCTTCCCGCGGATCGAGATCGTACCGGACGCCCAGCGCCTCGACGTCCGCCCCCAGGTCGGCGTAGAACCGGTCGTTCACCGGCTTCAGGATCTCTCTCGTCACGACGGAGCGCAGCCCGCGGCTGGCCTTCCCCGCCTCGTACGCGAAGTCCCACGGCTCGATCGGCCGGTCGGGCGTGATGGAGCGCCACGCCTCGAGGACCGAGGTCAGCCATCCCTCGACGGCGGCGGGATCGATCCCCAGGTTCCCCGCCCCGGCCTCGACCGGGTTCCTGTCCGCCGCCCTTTTCGCCGCGCTCAGCCGGATCAGCTGGCGGTACGGGCTGGCCGGGCCGTCGTCGCCGTTGATGGAGGTCCAGACCGGGGCCATGGCCAGGAACAGCCTCTTCCGGCGCGCGGGCTCGTCGGTGACCGGCAGCATGCTGAAGACCGTCAGCCGGTCCAGCGTCTGGTCCTCGAACGGCAGCCGGCGCGCCGCCTTGCCGAAGCAGGCGTACATCCGGTCGGACAGGGCCGACATCCCGTCCGGTCCCTGCGCCACCGCCTTCGCGTCGTAGACGCAGCCGGGCTCCTCCGGGACCGGAGTGGCGGACGGCTCGGCCAGCGGCTTCACCCCGTCAGCCGGCGCCTTTTCGGGGACCCCCTTCTCCTCTTCCAGGTCCTTCTCGAAGGTCCGGCGGATCACCTCGAGCGCCCGGCCGTCCTCGGCGCTCAGCCCCTTGGCCGGCACCCGGGCCAGGGCGTCCCCGAGACGCGCCCGCGCCTGGTTGTAGTGCGCCGCGGCCTCGTCGAGCGGGATGCCGTGCGGCGTGACCGACTCTCCCCTCGCCCGTGTCACCTCGATCTGGTCCCTGTCGTGGCGCGCGTCCTGGTAGGCGGTCTCGATCGTGTCGAGCCCCTCCCCGGGACCGGCCGCGCACCTCGGAAGGGCGAGCAGCAGGACGAGCGCGGCGAGGTTCGAGAGGCGGGGTCCATCCGTGCGGGCCACGGTCCGGATGGTATCACCATGCGCTATCATGCGCCCCTCATGGACATCGCCATCCGATGCCGCGATCTGCGCAAGGTTTACGACGCCAAGCCCCCGGTCGAGGCGGTGGCCGGGCTCGACCTCGAGGTGCGCTCGGGAGAGTGCTTCGGGCTCCTCGGACCGAACGGGGCCGGCAAGACCACGACCGTCGAGATCCTCGAGGGGATCCTCGATCCGACCGGCGGCGACGTGGAGGTGCTGGGGCTGCGCTGGGGCGGCGACCAGGCCGGCCTGCGCGAGCGGATCGGCGTGTCGCTGCAGGAGACCCGCCTCAACGACAAGCTGACCGTCGAGGAGACCCTGGAGCTGTTCAGCTCCTTCTACAAGAAGGGGCGCCCGGCCGCCCAGGTGATGGAGGAGTTCGGGCTGACGGAAAAGCGCAAGGCCTGGGTCATGAAGCTCTCGGGAGGGCAGCGGCAGAGACTGGCCGTCGCCTGCGCCCTGGTGGGCGATCCGGATCTGCTCTTCCTCGACGAGCCGACGACCGGCCTCGACCCGCAGTCGCGGCGCTCGCTCTGGGAGATCATCCGCGACCTGCGCAAGCGCGGCCGGACGATTCTCCTGACGACCCATTACATGGACGAGGCGGAGAAGCTGTGCGACCGGGTGGCGGTGGTGGACCACGGCAAGGTGATCGCCCAGGGGACGCCCGCCGAGCTGATCGCCTCTCTGCACGGCGAGCACGTGGTCGAGTTCGCGGTGAACGGCGACGCGGGGACGCCGGCGCCCCCCCTCGATCCCCAGGGCCTTCTCGACGTCTCCTCCGTCAAGTCGGCGCGCGCCGAGTCGGGCAGCATCCTGCTGACGGTGGACCAGCCGCACGTCGCCATCCCGGCCCTGCTCGCCCGGCTCGGGCGCGACGGGCACACCCTGTCCCGTCTCACGACCCGTCACGCCAGCCTGGAAGACGTCTTCGTGGCCCTCACCGGCCGGCACCTGCGCGATGAGTAGCATGCGATGAGGGGCCGCCACCCGTTCCTCCTCCTGGTCCTGGCCCGCATGCGCGAGCTGATGCGCGAGCCGGAGGTGGTCTTCTGGGTGTTCATCTTCCCGATCCTGCTGGCGATCGGGCTGGGGATCGCCTTCCGCAACAAGCAGCCCGACCAGGTCGTCGTCGCCGTCGTCGAGGCGGACGGGTCCGGACCGATCGTCGCCGCCCTCTCCCCCGCCCACGGATTCGTGGCCGAGACCGTGTCGGCGGCCGAGGCGGCCAAGCGCCTGCGCCTCGGCAAGGTCGCCCTGGTGGTCGTGCCGGGCGCCGAGTACGAGTACCGCTACGACCCGACGCGCCCGGACAGCGTGATGGCGCGGCACCTTGTCGACGACGCCCTGCAGCGCGCCGCCGGCCGGGTCGATCCGGTGAAGGGGCGGGAAACCCTGGTCACCGAGCCCGGCGCCCGCTACATCGACTTTCTCATCCCGGGGCTTCTCGGGATGAACATCATGAGCGGCGGCATGTGGGGGGTGGGGTTCCTGCTCGTCGACATGCGCACCCGCAAGCTCCTGAAGCGCCTCATCGCCACGCCGATGAAGCGCACGGATTTTCTCGGCGCCATCATGACCAGCCGCATCATCCTGGTCCTCACCGAGATGACGCTCCTCCTGA
>DATNEZ010000480.1:0-2235 GCA_035606645.1 Binatia bacterium | reverse complement strand
CCGGGACCGCCGACACCGAGGCCGTGGAGTTCGACAAGATCTACCGCCTCGAGGTGATGGTCATCCCGACCAACCGGCCGCTGATCCGGGTGGAGTTCCCGGACGTCGTCTACCGGACGGAGAAGGAGAAATTCGCCGCGGTGGTCGAGGAGATCGAGGAGCTGTACGGGAAAGGGCAGCCGGTCCTGGTCGGCACCATCTCCATCGAGAAATCGGAGCAGCTGAGCGAGCTCCTGAAGAAGAAGCGCATCCCGCACGTCATCCTGAACGCCAAGTACCACGAGAAGGAGGCCGAGATCGTCGCCCAGGCCGGGCGGCTCAAGTCGGTGACCATCGCCACCAACATGGCGGGCCGCGGCACCGACATCCTGCTGGGCGGCAACGCCGAGTTCCTGGCGCGGCGGGAGATCGTGGAGGAGGCGGTCGACCCCGCCACCGTGACCCCCGAGCAGTGGAAGGAGCGGATGGCGAAGCACCAGGGGCAGTGCGCCACCGAGCACGACCAGGTGGTCGGCATGGGCGGCCTGCACATCCTGGGCACCGAGCGGCACGAGGCGCGGCGCATCGACAACCAGCTGCGCGGCCGCGCCGGCCGCCAGGGGGACCCCGGGTCGTCCCGCTTCTACATGTCGCTCGAGGACGACCTGATGCGCATCTTCGGGTCGGACCGGATCTCGGGGCTGATGAAGCGCCTCGGCATGGAAGAGGGCGTGCCCATCGAGCACGGCATGGTGACCCGCGCCATCGAGCGCGCCCAGAAGCAGGTCGAGGCGCGCAATTTCGAGACCCGCAAGCACCTGCTCGAGTACGACGACGTCAACAACAAGCAGCGCACCGAGATCTACCGCCTGCGCCGGGAGCTCCTCGAGGGGAAGGGCCAGAAGGAGTACATGCTCCAGAAGGGGGAGGAGATCCTGGATTTCCTCCTCGACTCCTGCTGCAGCGCCGACGTCGAGCCGGAGGAATGGCAGACGGACGAGCTGCGCAACGGGCTGCTGCGCTACTTCGGGATCGACGTGCAGGCCGCGGGCATCGACTGGAAGACGATCAACGCCGTGGACCTGCGCGAGCGGCTCAAGACGCAGGTGATGGGGCGCTACGAAGAGAAGGAGCGCACCCTCGGCGAAGAGGCGATGCGCCAGCACGAGCGCGCCCTGATGCTGTACGTCATCGACACCGCCTGGAAGGACCACCTGCTGGCGATGGACCACCTCAAGGAGGGGATCGGGCTGCGCGGCTACGGCCAGCGCGACCCGCTCACCGAGTACAAGAAGGAGTCCTTCGCCATGTTCGGCCTGATGAAGGAGCGGATCGAGGACGAGATCATCATGAACCTCTGGCGCATGGACGCGCAGGTGGCGACCCAGCAGCGGGAGATGCGAGTCAGGCGGGAGCGCGACCTGACCTACACCGCGCCCGCCAAGGAGGCGCCGCAGCCCGCGCAGCGCCAGGCCGGCCGGGTGGGCCGGAACGACCCCTGCCCGTGCGGCTCGGGAAAGAAATACAAGAAGTGCCACGGCTCGGAGGAGGGGACCGGGACCGCGGCGCGTCCGGCCGCGCCCCACGGGGTGCGGGTATAGAATCGCCGGCGGGCGTCCCCGTTCGCCGGTCACGGAGGAGCAGAGCATGCTGGATGGCCCCATCCCCGACGCGCTGACGTTCGACGACGTGCTCCTGCTGCCCGCCCGCTCGGAAGTGCTGCCGAGCAAGGTCGACGTGTCGACCCAGCTCACGCGCAACATCCGGCTGAACATCCCTCTGGTTTCGGCCGCCATGGACACCGTCACCGACTCCCGCCTGGCGATCGCCATGGCGCAGGAGGGAGGCATCGGGATCGTCCACAAGAACCTGCCGATCGAGGTCCAGTCGGGGGAAGTGGACAAGGTCAAGCGCTCGGAGAGCGGCATGATCGTCGACCCGGTCACCATCCGTCCGGATCAGAAGATCGCCGACGCGCTCGACCTGATGCAGAAATATAAAATTTCCGGCGTGCCGGTCACCGACCGGGGGGGGCGCCTCCTCGGCATCCTGACCAACCGCGACCTGCGCTTCGAGACCCGCACCGACCTCTCCGTGTCGGCCGTGATGACCAAGGAGGACCTGGTCACCGTGCCGGTCGGCACGACGCTCGAGGAAGCCAAGACGATCCTGCACAAGCACAAGATCGAGAAGCTCCTGGTGGTGGACCGCGAGTACCACCTGAAGGGGCTGATCACCGTCAAGGACATCCAGAAG
>DATNEZ010000475.1:0-5503 GCA_035606645.1 Binatia bacterium | reverse complement strand
CGGCCGTGCACGAGCCCATGACCACGGCAATCTGCGGGATGCCCAGGGCGCTCATGCGCGCCTGGTTGTAGAAGATGCGTCCGAAGTGATCGCGGTCGGGAAAGACCTCCGCCTGGAGCGGCAGGAACGCCCCGCCCGAGTCGACCAGGTAGAGGCAGGGCAGGCGGTTCTGCTCCGCGATCTCCTGGGCGCGCAGGTGCTTCTTCACCGTGATCGGGTAATACGTCCCTCCCTTCACGGTGGCGTCGTTGGCGACGACCATGCACTCGCGCCCGCTGACCCGCCCGATGCCCGTCACCAGGCCCGCCGCGGGCGCTTCGCCGCCGTACATGTCCCAGGCGGCCAGGGGGGACAGCTCGAGGAAGGGGGACCCCGGATCCAGGAGCCGATCGATCCGATCGCGCACGAACAGTTTTCCCTGCGACCGGTGGCGCTCGTGCGCCTGCGCGTCCCCCCCGCGACGGGACGTTTCCACGCGCTCGCGCAGCTCCGCCGCGATCGCCCGGTTGGCCGCTTCGTTCGCCTGGTAGTCGGGATCGGAGGTGCGGATCTTCGATTCGATCGGCGTCATGACGGGGCGGATATTACAGTCGGGGGGCCCGGGGCGCAACCGCGCCGCGCTCCTTGAGGGGCGCCGCCGCCCCGATCAGCCGAGGAGGCGGCCTGCCTCCCCGCGGATCAGGCCGGCCCTCCAGGAGCGCAGGCCGGGAATCTGCTCCGGGGCATCGAGCGCGCCCGGGCCGGCGGAGGCGAGAGCCTCGAGGGTGGATTGCGGGAACAGGACGCCGGGATCGATCCCGAGCGCCGTGGCGCGCTCCAGCCGCCAGGCGCGGAGTCGCTCCAGACGGGCCTGGAACAAGGCCGAGCGCCGGTTGCCGCGCGACTGCCCGCGCGGGGGCACGGGGAGGTCCGATTCCGGCACCGCGAGCCCGGCGCTCACCGCCTGCAGGATCTCGTCCCCGATCCGGCGCCTCACCAGGGGGGTCACGCCGCGGACTCCGCCGAGGTCCTCGCCTCGCTGCGGCCGCTTCTTCGCCAGCGCCAGGAGCGCCTCGTCCGAGACGATGCGGAACGGGGACAGGTCGGCCTCCACCGCGCGCCGATCGCGCATGGCATAGAGCTCGCGCAGGACCGCGGCGTCGCGCGGCGCGAGATCGCGCGCCCCCTTGACGCCCCAGAACATGTCCGGGTCGAAGACCCGGGGCTCCCAGGCGCGCCGCGCCACCAGCCCGAACTCCTCCTCGGCCCAGGGCAGGCGGCCCAGGGCGTCGAGCTCGGCGCGCAGCAGGGCGCTCAGCCGCACGAGGTGCCGCACGTCGTCCGCCGCGTAGGTCTTCTGCCGTTCGCTCAGCGGGCGGCAGGACCAGTCGTCGCGCTGCGACCCCTTGTCCAGCTTGACCTCGAAATACGCCAGCAGGAGGCTGGCGAGTCCGATCCCCTTCTTCCCCAGGAGCTGCGCGGCGATCATCGTGTCGAACAGCGGCTCGAGGTGGAAGCCGAAGTCCCGCCTCAGATAGAGGACGTCCTGCTCGGCCGCGTGCAGCACCTTGACGCTGCGCCTCGACGCCAGGGCCTCCCCGAGGGGCTCGAGACGCTTCAGGGCGAGCGGATCCACGAGATAGACGGTGTCGCCGTCGGCGATCTGGATGAGGCAGCACTTGTGGAAGTAGTGATAGAACGAGTCGGCCTCCGTGTCCACTGCGAGCGCGTCCGCGCGGGACAGCCTGTCCGCCGCCTGCTCCAGGTCCCTGGCCGAATCGATCCAGACGTACGGGGCGGCGGGCATCATGGTGCCCCTCCCGGAGAGGCCGGCTCGCCGGACAGGTGCCGCCGCACCCACCACACCGCGCCCGCGAGCAGCACGGCGCCGATCAGGAGGTCGAACTTCCGGAACCAGCCCTCGAGGCTGTGCCAGTGCTCGCCCAGCCTGAACCCGATGTAGGCCAGGGCGTAGCAGAACGGATAGGACCCGAGGAAGGTGTACACCGTGAAGCGGACCAGAGGCATGCGCGCCAGCCCCGCCGGGAGCGAAATGAACGTGCGCACCACCGGCATCAGGCGGCTGACGAAGATGATCGGGCTGCCGTAGCGGGCGAACAGGCGCTCCGACAGCTCGAGGTCGCGCCGCGAGATGAGCACGTACCGGCCGTAGCGCTCCAGCACGGGGCGCCCGCCCCAGGCCGCCACGGCGTACGCCACCCAGGAGCCGAAGACGCAGCCGAGGGCGCCCCAGAACGCGGCGCCGTGCAGGGTGAACTCGCCGCGGTACACCAGGTACCCGGAGAACGGCATGATGATCTCGGACGGCAGGGGGATGGCGGCGCTCTCGATCGCCATCATCAGGAACACCCCGAAGTACCCCAGGCCGCTGATGGCGGCGGTGATGAACGCGGCGAGCCATTTCAGGACGTC
Organism: Binatia bacterium; assembly: GCA_035606645.1. Taxonomy (GTDB): domain Bacteria; phylum Acidobacteriota; class Polarisedimenticolia; order Gp22-AA2; family Gp22-AA2; genus Gp22-AA3. The sequence goes on along the minus strand of DATNEZ010000475.1, from coordinate 3,091 downwards.
GGTGACCACCCAGGCTCCTATCCGATCTCCAGGTTCCAGTCCCTAACCTGGCCCATCACCTTGTGGTTGGTGAAGTCCAGGTGCAGCGGAGTGACCGAGACGAGCCCGTCCGCCAGGGCCGCGAAATCGCTCTCGGGATCGGCCTCCCACTCCGCCGACTGTCCGCCGATCCAGTAGTAGGCGCGCCCCTTCGGATCCCGCCGCTCGATCACCCCTCCCGGATAGAGACGCTTCCCCTGCCGGGTGATCCGCACGCCGCGCGGCGGCTTCCGCGGCACGTTGACGTTCAGCAGGGTGTCGGGAGGCATCCCGCGCTCCAGCACCTCCTCGGCCAGCCGGCGCGCGAACCGGGCGGCCGCATCGAACGCGATGGGGGCCTCGTCACCGAACTCCTGCGAGATCGCGAAGGCCGGCAGCGCCATCAGCGTCGCCTCGAAGGCGGCCGAGACGGTTCCCGAATAGGTGATGTCATCCCCCAGGTTGTACCCCCGGTTGATGCCGCTCACGACGATCCGCGGGCGGGCCTCCCCCTTCAGGATGGTGTGCACCGCCAGGTAGACGCAGTCCGTCGGCGTCCCCTGGACCACGAAGTGGCGGGGACCCCGCGCGTGGAAGCGCAGCGGATGGTTCAGCGTCAGGGCGTGCCCCTGGCCGCTCTGCTCGCGGTCGGGCGCGACGACCCACACGGTCCCCAGCGATTCGAGGCTCCGCTCGAGGGCCTTCAGTCCCTCGGCGCCGTAGCCGTCGTCGTTGGTGATCAGGATGTTGACGGGCTCCATGCGGCCCCGTAGTGTCCCCGAGCCATCGAATCGCCGCGGCCCGCCCAAGACCCGGGCGGCGCCGCGGCGACATCGCGCGGCACGCTGCCCGGGTCCACGCCGACTTGGTCTGGATTGGTCGGGGCGACTGGATTTGAACCAGCGACCACCTGCACCCCAAGCAGGTGCGCTACCAGGCTGCGCTACGCCCCGAAATGTCCGCCGTGCCGCGCCCGCCCGTTCTCCCGGGCAGGGGCGCGAAAAAAGAAGCGTCATTGTAGGCGTGGCTCCGCGCACGCGTCAAGCGAAGGGATCCGCCTGCGAAGGTTGCCAAGCCGCCGCCAATCCTTATATTTGAGCATGGCCAGTCGCCGATACGCTTTCGTGATCCGCCCGGGCGCCCCCGGGCCGGGGACAGCGCATGCTGCAGGGCGGGCACGTCACGTCGAAACGCCGGGCGTTCCCGGTCCTGGCCCTCCTGCGGTCGTTCCTGGTCGTTCACATCGCGTGCCTCGCCCTGGCGCCCTTCCCGGGCGCTCAGGAGATCTCGCCGGACCTGGAGCACCAGGTCAAGGCCGCCTTCCTCTACAACTTCGCCCGATTCGTCGAATGGCCGCCTGACGCGCCGGCGGGAGACGGCTCGTTCGTGATCGGCGTCTTCGGACCCGATGCCACGAGCCGGGCCCTGGAAGCGACCGTGGAAGGCAAGTCGGTCGGCGGGCGGACCATCCAGGTGCGCCCCGTGAAGAGCCAGGACGAAGCCCGCCTGTGCCACATGCTCTTCCTCGGATCGGAGGCCTCGGATCGGCTGCGCCCCATGCTCAAGGCCGTGCGCGGATCGGCCGTCCTCACGGTCGGCGACAGCGAGGCCTTCGCACGCGAGGGCGGCATCGTCAATTTCGTCATGCAGGACCACCACGTCCGTTTCGCGGTGAACTCCGACGCGGCCGCGCGCGCCGGCCTGAAGATCAGCTCCAAGCTCCTTCAACTCGCCATCATCGTTCGGGATGACAACACTCCGGAGGGAACCCGATGAATACGAGCACAGTCCATCGCATCGCACTGAACCCCAGGTCGGTTCCGTTGCTGCTGGCATGTCTGCTGATCGCACCGGTCGTCCGGGCGCAGGACCTGCCGGGAGACCTCACCCAGCTGCCTCTCGAGCAGTTGATGGCGATCGACGTCGTCTACGGCGCGTCGAAGCACGATCAGAAGACCACCGAGGCCCCCTCCTCGGTGAGCGTGGTCACGGCCGCCGACATCGAGAAATACGGCTACCGGACGCTCGCGGACGTGCTGCGCAGCGTGCACGGGTTCTACACCACCTACGACCGGAACTACACCTTCCTCGGCATCCGCGGCTTCAGCCGGCCCTCCGACTACAACAGCCGGTTCCTGCTGCTCGTCGACGGTCACCGCGTGAACGACAATTTCTACGGCAGCGGCTACATCGGCCCCGAGGGGCTCATCGACCTGGATCTCGTCGAACGCGTCGAGGTGATCCGAGGCCCGAGCTCTTCGCTCTACGGCACCAGCGCCTTCTTCGCCGTGGTGAACGTGATCACGCGCAAGGAGCCGGACGTTCCGCGGCTCCAGGTCAGCGGCCTGGGGGCGAGCTACGGCACGCCCGCGGGGCGGGCCACCTTCGCGCACGCCTGGGAGGACGGACCAAAGTTCCTCGTCTCCGGCTCGGCGTTCCAGAGCGACGGACAGAAACTGTTCTACAAGGAATACAACAACCCGCTGGACAACAACGGCGTCACGGATCAAACCGATGACGAACGGAACTACCGCCTGTTCTCCACCATGACCTATCGTGACTTCACCATCCAGCTCGCCGCCAACAGCCGGGAGAAGGGGATCCCGACGGGCGCCTACGGGACGGCCTTCGGCAGCTCCTTGTCCCGGACCGTGGACGACCGGAGCTACCTGGACCTCAAGTACGACCATGCGTTCGCCGGAGGGACCGGCGTGCAGGCGCGCGTCTACGTGGACCGGTACTACTATCGCGGAGACTATCCCTACTACACCCCCTACCCGACCATCGTTCTCTATCGCGAGCACTCCTGGGGCGACTGGTGGGGCACCGAGGGCAAGGTCATGATGAAGGCGGGGTCACGGCAGACGGTGACCGCCGGGATCGAATTCCGGGACAACGTGAAGCAGCACTTCCGCTGGAAGAACGCCAATCCCGGCCCGCTCGATTTCGACTCGGAGCGGAACTCCAGGGAGGGCGGCCTGTACGTCCAGGACGAGATGAAGGTCTCGGACAAGGTCGCCGTCAACGTCGGCGTGCGGCACGATCACTACGAGACATTCGGAGGCTCCACCCA
>DATNEZ010000459.1:0-7043 GCA_035606645.1 Binatia bacterium | reverse complement strand
CCAGATCCTACACCCACCGGTCGCCCCCGGGCGACCCCTGGGAACCGAGTTTGCCCTCGGTGATGTGATTGACACCTCGCGCCGCGACCCGCTACGCTTCGCGCATGCGGACCTACAAGAACTTCATCGACGGAGAGTGGGTGGACGCGGCGTCCGGCGGGTCGCTCGACGTCATCAACCCCGCCACGCGCGAGGTGATCGCCCGGGTGCCCGACTCGGGCCCCGCCGACGTGGACCGCGCCGTGAAGGCGGCGCGCCGCGCCTTCGATCAGGACGGCTGGCCGCAGACCTCGGCGCGCGAGCGCGGCCGCCTGCTGTTCAAGATCGCCGAGTTCATCCACGCGAACGCCGACCGGCTCGCCGAGATCGAAACGACCAACAACGGCAAGCCCCTGGCCGAGGCGAAGGCGGACGTGTCGGACGCGCGGAACTGCTTCGAGTACTACGGCGGGGCGGCCACCAAGATCCACGGCGACGTCCTGACCGTTCCCGACAACGCGATGGCGCTGACGCTCAAGGAGCCGGTCGGCGTCTGCGGGCTGATCGTCCCGTGGAACTATCCCCTCATGATGGCCATGCAGAAGGTGGCGCCGGCGCTCGCCGCCGGCTGCGCCTGCGTGCTGAAGCCGGCGAGCCACACGCCGATGTCGGTGATGGAGATGGCGAAGGGGATCGAGGCGTGCGGCGTGCCGCGCGGCGTGTTCAACGTCGTGAACGGGAGCGGCCGGAACGTCGGGATGCCGATGGTGACCCACGAGGGGGTGGACAAGATCGCCTTCACGGGCAGCAGCGAGGTCGGCCGGCAGATCATGCGCGAGGCCTCCGCCACCGTGAAGCGCGTCTCCCTGGAGCTGGGGGGGAAGTCTCCGAACATCTTCTTCGCCGACGCCGATTTCGAGCAGGCGATCGAAGGGGCGCTGTTCGGCGTGTTCCTGAACCAGGGGGAGGTCTGCTCCGCCGGCAGCCGCGTCCTGGTGCAGCGGCCGATCTACACGAAGCTCCTCGACGCCATGGTCGAGAGGACGAAGCGGATCAAGATCGGCCCCGGCCTCGCCCCCGACACCAAGATGGGGCCGCTGGTGAGCCAGGACCAGTACGACCGGGTGCTGTCGTACATCGAGATCGGCAAGTCGGAGGCGAAGCTCGCGGTGGGCGGCGGCCGCGCGAAGGGGCTGCCGAAGGAGAACGAGCGCGGCTTCTTCGTCGAGCCGACGATCTTCTACGACGTCGACAACGGGGCGCGCATCGCCCGCGAGGAGATCTTCGGGCCGGTGATGTCGGTCATCCCCTTCGACAAGGAGGAGGACGCCTGGCGCATCGCCAACGACACGCCGTTCGGCCTGGCCGCCGCTGTCTGGACGCGGGACATCTTCAAGGCGATGCGCACGGTCAGGAACCTGCGCGCGGGGATCGTCTGGGTCAACCACATGCAGCCGGCCCCCGTCGAGGCCCCCTGGGGCGGCTACAAGCAGTCCGGCTTCGGCCGCGAGCTCGGCCCTCAGGGCCTCGAGGAGTTCCTCGAGGTCAAGCACGTCTACATCAACCTCGACGACCGGCCGATCGGCTGGTACGCGTAGCCGGCTTGGGACCGCGCCGCCATCCGCCCCTGCCTCCGCGAACGCATTTCCTGCGCCATGTCGCGCGCAACGCCGCCCTGGCCGGCGGCCTGGTGTCGGGGTCCCTCGCCCTGGGGGTGCTCGGATACCATCTCCTCGCGGGCCTGTCGTGGATCGACGCCCTCGTCAACGCCTCGATGATCCTGACCGGGATGGGGCCGGTCAACGAGATGACGACGGTCGGTGCGAAGCTGTTCGCGTCGTTCTACGCGCTGTTCTCCGGCGTGGCGTTCCTGACCATCGTCGCCGTCCTCCTGGCCCCGGCCGTGCACCGCTTCCTGCACCGCTTTCACCTGGACCTGGCCGGGGATCAGGACGACGGGAAAAAACCCTGATGCGCTGAAGCCCCGGCGCGGGCCATCTCATGGAATCCAGGCTGCTCGACATGCGGGACTGCCAGGGGGGCGCCTTCGCGGCGATCCACCGGGACATGCTCGTGCTCGACCTGTCCCAGCAGCCCCGCTGGTTTCGCCCCCTGCTCCGCCGCAGCGGCACGCTGAAGAGCTGGACCGGGTTCGACCACTGGTCGCGGGCGTGGGAGTATCCCTGGGCCGTCCTGGCGGCCGATCTCGGCCCGCAGCCGTTGCGGACGCTCGACGTCGGCGGCGGCGGCAGCCCGTTCTCCCTGTACCTCGCGTCGCAGGGGCACGACAGTCACGTCGCCGACCCGTCGCTCGATCGCGGCGTGAGCTTCGTGTACGACCGGGAGAAGAGCCTGTACCGCAACGCCCGGTCCGTCCTGAAGCGGCTGGTCTTCAGGGCCGCCGGGATCCGCTCGCTCTGGGGGCTGCCGCAGGGACGGGACGGCCGCTCCGTCCGGTACCACCCGGATCCCGCGGACCGGCTGACGTTTCCCGACCGCCACTTCGATCGCGTGTTCTGCCTGAGCGTGATGGAGCACATCCCCCGCGCGGCGTGGGGCGCCTGCATGCGCGAGTTCGAGCGCGTCCTGAAGCCGGGGGGCCGCCTGGTGATCACGCTCGACATGACGCCCGGCGAGGCGGACGAGCGCGTCTATCTCGACCTGGTGCGCGGCACGACCCTCGCGCTTCTCGGCGATCCGCGCTACGCCGTCCCGATCGCGCCGGCCGACAAGCAGACGCGCCATGCCGGCCACGGCTACGAGACGGTGGGCCTCGTCTGGGAGTCGCGCGGTCGATGACCCGGGCGCACCGGGGACCCCCTTCCGGCGCCCTTTGACCTCGCGGCAACAGCCCGGCCCTGTCCGTGGTAGAGTTTCCGCGGTTTTGCCGGTCCGATTCCAACACTATCGCTGGAGGAACAGATGCCCGCAAAGAAAGGTCGCAAGCCGAGCGCCGCCTTCATGAAGCCGTTGACCCCGAGTGACACGCTGGCCGACGTGGTCGGGTCGAAGGCGATGCCGCGCACGCAGGTCACGAAAAAGCTCTGGGAATACATCAAGAAGCACAAGCTGCAGGACGCGAAGAATCGCAGGATGATCAACGCGGACGAGTCGCTCAAGAAAGTGTTCGGCGGCAAGAAGCAGGTCAACATGTTCGAGATGACCAAGCTGGTCGCCAAGCACCTCAAGTAAGACCCGCCCGCCTCACGCCTGCCTGCGCGGCCCCGGGCCGATCGCCCGGCATGCGCGCCAGAACGCGAGTGTTGGAGTCAGCTCCTCCGCCCGTCGGCCGGCCGGATCGGTCGATCGCCGATCGTCCGGCACCGCGGGCGGAGGGGCTCCCGGCCGGGAGAGTGCCATGAGCGACACCCCGTCCCTGGAGTCCCCTGGCGGGCGCGGCCTGCTGCCTCCTCCCGTCGTCACCGACCTTCCGCTCTCCCATCCGCCCGCGGCGCAGGCCGCCTCCGAGCCCTCCACGCCGTGGCTGTCCATCTGGACGCGGCCGCGCGCCACCCTCCGGGAGATCCTCGCGACCGATCCGAGGCGGGGGATCTTCCGCCTGGCCGCGCTGGGAGGGATCTCGGAGTTCCTCTCGATGTGCACGCGCGAGGGGATCGGGGACACCTACTCGATCCCGGTGCTCCTGGCCTTGTCCCTCGCGGGAGGGACCGTCCTCGGCATTCTCGGGATTCTCGTCTTCACGGCGGTGATCGCACCGGTCGGGCGCTGGCTCAAGGGTCGCGGCGGGAGCACCGAGGTGATGGCCGCCCTCGCCTGGGCGAACGTCCCCGCCGTCTGGGGCCTCCTGCTCTGGCTGCCGCGGGCGGCGCTCCTGGGAGGGGAGACCTTCCATCCGCTCCCCGCCATCGTCCAGGGAAATCCCCAGGCGCTCCTGTTCAACGGATTGCTGCAGTTCCTGCAGGTCGTCCTCGGCGTGTGGGGCTTCGCGATCACCCTGAAATGTCTCGGGGAGGCGCACGGCTTCTCGGCCTGGCGCGCGTTCCTCACGCTGGTCGTGGCGGGGCTGATCGTGATCCTGCCGATCGCGCTGATTTTCCTGGCGCTCGAGGCCATGAGCTAGGCCTGATCGACGGTCTCCAGGATTCCCGCCAGGAGCGCCGCCCGCGGCGCGATCCGGTCGAGAAGGAGCCGTTCGTGAAGGGCGTGCGCCCCGTCCCCCTCGACCCCCAGCCCGTCCAGCACGGGGATGCCGAGCGCGGCGCAATACGAGCCGTCGCTCCCGCCGCCCGTCGAGCCTTCCGCCAGGTCGAACCCCGCCCGCAGCGCGATCGACCGCGCCTTGTCGTAGAGCGCCGCGACGCCTGCGGTCCGCTCCATCGGCGGGTGCGTCAGGGTCGCCTCGACCCTCAGGCGGGCGCGCGGGTCCCGCAGTCTCAGGCTCAACGCGGCGGTCTCGACCCGGCGCCACTCGACGGAGGACGGCACGCGCACGTCGAGCTCCGCCCGGGCCCGCGGGGCGACGACGTTTTTCGCGACGCCGCCGCTCACGAGCCCCGCGTGCACCGTCGTCCCCGCGGCGCGGTCCTCGAGAAGCTTCAGCGCCAGGATCTGCGCCGCGAGCTCCTCGATGGCGTTGACCCCTTTCTCGGGATCGATGCCGGCGTGCGCCGGCCGGCCCTCCACCTCGACGACGAGCCTCCCGACCCCCTTGCGCGCCGTCTTCGCGCCGCCGTCCGGATTGCACGGCTCGAGCCCCAGGACGTAGCGCGCGCCGCGAGCCTCCGCCTCGAGGTGCGGCCGCGACACCGGGCTCCCGGTCTCCTCGTCGCTGCTGAAGAAGCAGACGACCGGCAGGCACGGGCGGAAGACCCCGGCCTTCCGGGCCCTCGCCAGGAGGACGCACAGGACGAGTCCCGCCTTCATGTCGAAGACGCCGGGACCGAAGGCGTCCGGTCCCTCCACGCGGAAGGGGCGGCGAGCCGCCTCGCCGAGGGGCCAGACGGTGTCGAGATGGCCGAGCAGGAGGGCGGGGCGCGGGTCCACGGATGCGCGCCCTTCGGCAGGAGGGATCACCGCCCGCAGCGGGTTGCCGGACGACGGGCTGTCGATCGAGGCGACGCGGGCGCCGGACGAACTCAGCTCCCCGGCGACGAGCGCCCCCACGCGATCGACGCCCGCCTTGTCGGCCGTGGGGGAGTCGATCTCGACGAGCCGCCTCAGGAGATCGATCGCCTCGTCACGCCGCGCCTCGAAGAACTGCAGCGTGGCGGACGGCGGGGAGGGCTCGGTCATGCGCGCGGCCCGGCCCGATACCCGGACCGGCTCCTAGAGCGTCTTGAGAAGCGGCGCCACCTTGCCGAACGCCTTCAGGTGCGCGTCGATGTCGGCCTCGGTGTGCTGCACCGAGATCGTCCACTGCTCGTCGGGGCCCGGCGGCTGGGGAATGACCCCTTCGTTGAGCATGGCGAGATACCAGGCCTGCGAGGCCACGCGGTCGAGGGTGTACCAGTCGCGGTAGTTCCGGATGACGTCCTTCTTGAAATTGATCGTCCCCATCGAGCCGACGAAGTTGGCGTAGGCCGGCAGGCCGTGCTCGCGGATGATCTGGCTGTAGCCGTCCACGAGCCGCTTGTTCAGGGCGAAGACCTTGCGGTAGGCCTCGTCCGTGAGGATCTCCTTCAGGGTCACCTCGGCAGCCGCCAGGGTGATCGGATTGCTGGCGTACGTGCCGACGTGGATCACCCGGAGCGAGTTCAGCTCTTCCATGATGTCCGCCGAGGCGCCGAAGGCGGCCAGCGGCATCCCCCCGCCGATCGCCTTGGCGAGTACCGTGATGTCCGGCTGGACCTTGTAGTGCTCGGTGGCGCCGCCGCGCGCGATCTTCACGCCGGTCTTCACCTCGTCGAAGATCAGGAGCGTCTCGAACTCGCTGCACAGGGCGCGCAGGCCGGGCAGGAAGTCCGGCAGCGGCTCGGTCACCCCCATGTTCAGCATGATCGGCTCGACGATGAGGCAGGCCACCTCGTTCAGGTGCTGCTCGAAGAGCGCGCGGACCCCCTTCAGGTCGTTGAACGAGGCGATGACGGTGTGGGCGTACGACTCGGCCGGGATCCCCTCGCTGCCCGGAATGGGCCGCGGCCGGCTCCTGTGGCCGACGACGCGCAGGGGCGGCTTGCCGGAGACCAGGACCGTGTCGTGCGCGCCGTGGTACGCCCCCTCGAACTTGATCACCTTGGAGCGCCCCGTGTACCCGCGCGCCAGCCGGATGGCGTGCATGGTCGCCTCGGTCCCGGAGTTGCAGTAGCGCCACTGGTCCTGGTGGAAGCGGTCCTTCAGCTCCTTGGCGACGGACATCTCCAGCCGGTGCGGCATGGCGTGCAGCGTGCCGCGCTTCGCCTGCGCCTCGATCGCCTGCGCGACCTTCGGATGGGAGTGGCCGACCAGCATGGCGCCGAAGGCGTTGGCGAAATCGACGTACTTGTTGCCGTCGGCGTCGGTGATGGTCGAGCCTATGGCCGACTCGATGAAGATGGGATTGGGGTCGACCACCCGGAAGTTGGAGGAGACGCCGCGCGGCAGGAGGTGCTTCGCCTCATCGTGCAGTGCGCGGGACTTCTTCGTCCGCTCGATGTAGCGGCTGACGATCGCATCGTAGGTGCTGGACATTCTCCTGCCTCCCTGCCGGCCCTTCCGGGGCGTGCCGTGGACTGAAACGCCGATGTTCAGGACGATAGGGCCGAAGTATATCCGAGCAGAGAAAAACCCGGAAGCGTCTGCGGCGCAGCGCGCCGCCCCGGCTGGACCATTGCCGGGACTTCCGGGCTCGGTGGCCGGCCGGTATTCCTCAGGCGGAGATACCGAGCGGCCCGATGACCGTGGGTCCGCCTAAGTTGCCACCACCTCACGGGTCCGGTAGGTCACCTCGCTACTACTGTCATAACTCATCTTCTGGACCACCTCCTTTCTCGTGTACCGGCAAGATACTCCTCCCCGGTGGCGGCGACAAGAGTCTCCTCAGTCACCGGTGGCGTGGGGCGGTGCGGGGCGGCTCTTGCGCGGCACCCCGCCCTGCCCAGCAACTCGATCGATGGGGAAGGTCTCAG
>DATNEZ010000442.1:0-6947 GCA_035606645.1 Binatia bacterium | reverse complement strand
CTTCTGGTGGTCGACCGCGAGTACCACCTGAAGGGGCTGATCACCGTCAAGGACATCCAGAAGATGATCAGGTACCCCTTCGCGTGCAAGGACGGCCTCGGCCGGCTGCGCGTGGGCGCCGCGGTCGGCGTGGGTCCGGACGAGGTCGATCGGGCGCGGTCCCTGGTGGAGGCGCGCGTCGACCTGCTGGTCGTGGACACGGCGCACGGCCACTCGGCGGGCGTGATGGACATGGTGCGCACCCTGCGGAAGGCGTTCCCCGGCGTCGACCTGGCCGCCGGCAACGTCGCGACCGAGCAGGGGGCGGAGGACCTGATGAAGCTCGGCGTCGACGCGGTGAAGGTCGGCATCGGGCCCGGATCGATCTGCACGACCCGAGTGGTCACCGGGGTCGGCGTCCCCCAGGTGACCGCCATCGCGCAGTGCGCCCTGGCGGCACGGCGCCACGGCATTCCGCTCATCGCCGACGGCGGCATCAAGTTCTCGGGCGACATCACCAAGGCGCTCGCGGCCGGCGCCTCCTCGGTCATGATCGGCTCCCTTTTCGCGGGGGCGGAGGAGTCCCCCGGCGAAACGATCCTGTACCAGGGACGCACCTTCAAGGCCTACCGCGGCATGGGATCGATCGGGGCCATGCGGCGGGGGAGCGCCGACCGGTACTTCCAGGAGGCGACCGAGGACAAGCTGGTGCCGGAGGGGATCGAGGGGATGGTGCCGCACAAGGGCTCGATGCAGGGCCTGATGCCGCAGCTCGTCGGCGGCCTGCGCGCCGGGATGGGCTATTGCGGCGCCCGGGACATCGAGACCCTGAGGCGCGAGGCGCGCTTCATCCGCATCACGTCCGCCGGGCTCCGGGAAGGGCACGCCCACGACGTGGTCATCACGAAGGAAGCCCCGAACTACCGGATGGAGTGAGCTCTCCGGTCGTCGATCCGGATCTCCCGCTCCTGGCCGCCCCGATCCTCGATGCGCACTTCGACCGCCCCGGCCGGCCGGTAGGGGCCCAGGCGCTCGGCCCATTCGACGATGGCGACGCCGTCTCCCCCGAGAATCTCCTGCAGCCCCAGCTCGTCCATGTCCTCGACCTTCTCGATCCGGTACAGGTCGATGTGGTAGACCGGCAGTCGCCCGGAATACAGGTTCACCAGCGTGAAGCTGGGGGATCGCACCTGCTCCGGGTCCACCCCCAGCCCGACGGCGGTTCCCCGTGCGAACACGGTCTTCCCCATGCCGAGATCGCCCGTCAGGAGGACGGTGTCCCCCGGACCCAGCGTCGCGGCGAGCGACTCACCCGCGGCGCGGGTCTCGTCTTCCTTGCGGCTGAGGATGGACCGGGCCGGCATGTCCGTTCAGGTGAACAGGGCTTCCATCAGGACCGGCTGCGGCATCAGGTCCCGGTGCTGCCGGAACAGCCGCGGCAGGGGGCGGACCATGGTGAGCCCGGCCCGCTCGCACAGGGGGCGTGAGCGGCTGCTGGCGATCAGCCGGACCTGCTTCAGGTGGCGCCGCCGGCCGACCTCGATCGCCTCCTGCAGGAGCCTCAATCCGATGCCGTGGCCGCGCATGCCGGGCTCGACCCCCAGGGACGCGAGGTACAGGACGTCTCCGCGCGGGTTGTGGGAGCCGGACGGCAAGGCCCGCTCGTACTCGAGGTAGGTGCGCGGGTAGTCCCGCGTCCAGAGCAGGCCGTTGGTCAACCCGACGAGACGCGGCGTCTGCCCCGGCCGCTGCAGCTCGGCGAGGAGAAAGGCCTCGGGAAGCGCGAACAGCCTTCTCTGCAGCTCGTTGAGCGACGCGCCGAGACGCCCCCAGACCCGGCGTTCCATCAGGGTCGCCTCTTCCAGGTCGTCGGGGCGGGCGGGGCGGATGACCACCCGCAGGATGGCCGGCCTGGCCGCCACCTGGGGGACCGGCGACCGCCTCGGGGCCGGGCGGACCATGCCGCGCGCCAGGTCCTCCTGGCGGGCCGACGAGCGCCGGCCGCCGACCGTCGTGTCCTGGCCGTTTTTCATCCGATCCTCCCGGCGTCAGGGATCGCGGCGTTCCTGTCGTGCGGTCTTGAAGGCCTCAGCCGCTGCAGGGCCGCGGGGAAGTGTTGCAGGATGTCCCGGGCGATGAGGGGCGCCTCTCCCACCTCGGCGGCCGCCAGGTCCCCGGCGAGGCCGTGCAGGTAGACGCCCAGCCGGACCGCCATGCCCGTCTCGATCCCTTGCGCGATGAGACCGGCCAGGAGCCCCGTCAGGACGTCCCCCGATCCGCCCGTCGCCATCCCCGGATTCCCGGTCGGGTTGACGGAGACCCGTCCCGAAGGGCTGGCGACGAGGGTCCGGTGCCCCTTCAGGACGAGGTGGCAGGCATGGCGGCAGGCAAAGGCACGCGCCACCTCGAGCCTGCGCGACTGGACGGCGGACGCCGTCATCCGGACGAGCCGCGCCATCTCTCCGGGGTGCGGCGTCAGGACGAGGGGTCGTTGCCTCCCGGAAAGCGGCTCCGCGCGGCCGGCAAAGGCGTTCACGGCATCGGCGTCCAGGATGACCGGAACGCGGGCCCGCGTCACGACGGCGTGGACCAGCTTGCGCGTCTCGGGGTCGGTGCCGAGTCCCGGGCCCAGCGCCACGACCTGCTTCCCTTCGAGCAGGCCGAGCAGCCTTTCGATCCCCGCAGCCGCCAGGGCCCCGCCGGCGGTCTCGGGAAGCCCCTCGGTCATGACCTCCATCGCGCGGGACACGAAGCCCGACTGGAGGCCGGCCGGCACGGCGGCGGTCACGAGGCCGCACCCGGCCCGCAGGGCTCCGAGCGCCGCCAGGCGCGCCGCGCCCCCCTTGCCCCGCGATCCGGCGACGACCAGGGCGTGGCCGTAGTCTCCCTTGTGGCTGTCCGGGCGGCGCTTCGGGAGGAGGGGGGCCAGCCCGGCCGCGTCCAGGAGGTCGAGGTCGACCTTCTCCGCGGCCACCGCCTCGTCCGGAATGCCGATGTCCCTGACATGGAGCGTGCCGCACAGGGCCTCGGCGGGAGGGAAGACATGCGGCCACTTCGGGCGGACGAAGGTCACCGTGTGATCCGCCTTGATGCAGGGACCGGGGATCTCGCCCGTGTCGCCGGACAGCCCGGACGGGACGTCGATGGACACGACCAGCGCGCGCGCGTCGTTGACCTCCCGGAACACCCGGGCCAGGAGCCCGGCGACGGGGCGCGTCAGCCCGGTTCCGAGGATTCCGTCCACGATCAGATCGGCCGGGCCCAGGAGCCCCCGGGCCGCTTTCCAGGAGGCCTCGCCGCGAACCTCCGTCGGCACGACGCCGAGGCTCTCCAGGGCCCGGAGATGGATCGCGGCGGCGCCGCGGACCTCGTCCCTCCGCCCGAACAGCAGGGCGGTGAAGGGAAGGCCCTCCCTGCGGAGATGGCGCGCCAGGACGAAGGCATCCCCCCCGTTGTTCCCCTTCCCGCACAGCAGAAGGATCCGGCGGGCCTGCAGGTCGTCATCGAGGAGCTTCAGGACCTCCAGGACGCACCGGCCCGCGTTCTCCATGAGGACGGCCTCCGGCAGTCCGAACTTCCGGATCGCGCGCCGATCGACCTGGCGCATCTGTTGCGATGTCAGGATTTCCACGTCGCCGTCCCTCTGGAAGGGGCTCACTTTACACAGGTAGGGGGGCGGAATCAAGCATCGCGACGAGGCCCCGGCGGCCCCACGTTGACACCCGCGCGACCGGTCAACGATAATCGCGAATCGCCTCGATTCACCGCGATCGGCTGCGGTCAGGGGCTTCCGGAGAGATCGATGCTGCGTTTCCTGACCGCCGGAGAATCGCACGGCCCCGCGCTCATCGCCATCCTGGACGGGATCCCGGCCGGAATGGGACTTCTGGCCGCGGACATCGACTCCGAGCTGAAGCGGCGCCAGCACGGCTACGGGCGCGGCGGCCGGATGAAGATCGAGCAGGACCGGGTGGAGATCCTCTCGGGGGTCCGGCACGGCCGGACCCTCGGCAGCCCGATCGCGCTGAAGATCGACAACCGGGACTGGGCCAACTGGCGGACGCCGATGGCGATCGAGCCGGTCGAGGCCTCGGACCAGGAGCGCAAGCGCGTGACCCGGCCGCGGCCGGGTCACGCCGATCTGGCCGGTGCGTTGAAGCATGACGCGGACGATGCGCGCGATATCCTCGAGCGCGCCTCCGCGCGCGAGACGACGGCCCGCGTGGCGGTGGGGGCGGTCTGCCGCAAGCTCCTCGCGGCCTTCGACGTGGGGGTCGCCAGCCACACCGTGATGCTCGGATCGGCGGCGCTCGCGCCGGGACGGGAGATGACCTGGGAGGAGATCGTCGCGGCGGAGGGAAGCGCGCTCCGCTGCGCCGATCGCGAGGTCGAGCAGAAGATGATCGAGGAGATCGACCGGGCGATGTCCTCCCGGGACTCCGTCGGCGGCGCGTTCCAGGTCGTCGCCCGCGGCGTGCCGGCGGGTCTCGGGAGCCACAGGCACTGGGACCTGAGGCTCAACGCGCGCCTGGCGGCGGCCCTCTGCTCCATCCAGTCGATCAAGGCGGTCTCCGTGGGGGACGGCGTCGAGGCGGCGGCCCGGATGGGCTCGGAGTTTCACGACGAGATCCATTACGACACAGGGGCGCGCCGCTTCTACCGCAGGACCAACCACGCCGGCGGCATCGAGGGGGGGATCACGAACGGCGAGGAGATCCGCGTGCGGGTCTACGTGAAGCCCCTTTCGACCCTTCCCAAGGCGCTCCACAGCGTCGACCTGAAGTCGAAGGAGGAGTTCCAGGCCCAGGTCGAGCGCACCGACGTCTCGGCGATCGCCGCCGCGGGCGTCGTGGGGGAGGCGATGGTGTCCTTCATCCTGGCGGAGGCCTTCCTGGAGAAGTTCGGCGGGGACTCGATGAAGGAGATGACCCGCAATCACCGCGGCTATCTAGAGCAGCTGCGGGACTACTAGGCCGGCTCACCCATGACAGGACGTGGCGCCGCGGGACGGGACACAACGTTCCTGCGCGTGTGGCGCGTGGTGGCGCTGGTTCCGCGTGGCCGCGTCGCCACGTACGGGCAGATCGCGCGCGTGGCCGGGATGGCGCGCGGGGCGCGCACGGTCGGCTGGGCCCTGCGCGCCCTGCCGGACGACGTCCGCATCGGCGGGCGGCGGGTCCCGTGGCACCGGGTCATCAACGCCCTGGGGACCATCAGCCCGAGGGGCGCCTTCCTGGACGAATCGATCCGGCGCCAGGCCGCGGCCCTGCGGCGCGAAGGGGTGGCGGTGTCGCCCGGCGGGCGGATCGATCTAGGGCGCTACCTCTGGAGGGGCCTGCGCCGCCGGCCCTGACGCCGTCCCGTCCGTGTCGAACTGCAGCTGGTACAGCCTGTGGTAGATGCCCCGCCTCTCGATCAGGGCCCGGTGCGTTCCCTCCTCGACGATGCGTCCGTGGTGCATCACCAGGATCCGGTCCGCCCCGACGATCGTGGACAACCGGTGCGCGATGACCAGGGAGGTGCGCCCCTTCAGCAGCCTTTGCAGGGCGTCCTGAATCTGCAGCTCGGTCTCGGTGTCCACGCTCGAGGTCGCCTCGTCGAGGACCAGGACCGCCGGATCGGCGGCCAGGATGCGCGCGAACGAGAGCAGCTGCTTCTGCCCGGTCGACAGGTTGCCGCCCCGCTCGCGCACCTCGGCGTCGTACCCGCCCGGCAGCCTTTCGATGAAGCGATCGGCGTGCACCGCCCGGGCGGCGGACTGCAGCGACTCGCGGGAGAGAGAGACGTCGGAGAAGCCGAGGTTGGAGGCGATGCTTCCCGCGAAGAGAAAATGGTCCTGCAGGACGACCCCGACCTGGCGCCGCAGGAAAGGAAGCGGCAGGGACCGGATGTCGCGCCCGTCGATCCGGATGACGCCCGCGGCCGGGTCGTAGAGCCGGATGAGCAGCTTGACGAGGGTGGTCTTCCCCGAGCCGGTGGCGCCGACGATCGCCACCCGCTCGCCGGGCTCGGCGCGCAGTCCGATGCCGTGCAGGACCTCCTCCCCCTGCCGGTAGGCGAACCGCACCCCCTCGAATTCGATCCGCCCGCGGGCCCGGCCGGGCGGCGCCTCGGCCGAGGTCGCGACGATGGCCGGGCGCTCGTCCAGAAGCGCGACGATCCGTTCGAGAGACGCCATCGCCGCCTGCAGGACGGCGTAGAAGCCGGAGAGGTCCCGGATCGGCCCGAAGAACCGGGCGGTGTACTCGAGGAAGGCGACCAGCGTCCCGAAGGTCAGGGCGCCCCGCAGGATCTGCCCGCCGCCGTACCAGAGGATCAGGGCGGCGGCGACGGTGCCGACCAGCTCGATGATGGCCGAGAACGCCGACTCGTACACCACCGAGCGCAGGTCCGCGTCCCGGTGGTCCTCGTTGATGGCGCCGAACTCGCGTCGGCTCGTCTCCTGGCGGCGGAACAGCTGCACCAGGAGCATCCCCGAGATCGTCTCCTGCAGGTAGGCGTTCATGCGGGCGATGCGGCGCCGCACGTCCCTGTAGGCCTGCCGGATGCGCCCGCGGAACGCGTACGAGAGCAGGAAGAGGACCGGGCTGATCGCGAACGTGACGCAGGCCAGGCGCCAGTCGAGCCACCAGAGGATGCCCACGATGGCGAGGAGCTTGACGCTGTCGCCCAGGAGCGACACGACCCCCGAGGAGAAGAGATCGGCGAGCGACTCGATGTCCGTCGTCACGCGGGTCATCAGGCGGCCGACGGGATACCGGTCGAAGAAGGCCGAGTCGAGAGACAGGAGGTGCCGGAACAGCCGGCCGCGCAGGCGGTGGATGACGTTCTGGCCGGTGAGCTCCATCGAATAGATCTGCGCGTAGCGCGCCAGCAGCTCGACCGTGAGCGCCAGCAGGTACAGGAGCGCCAGCGCCGTCACGCCCCGGGCCTCCCCCGCGAGGATGTGGTCGTCGATCAGCAGCTTG
>DATNEZ010000441.1:0-7575 GCA_035606645.1 Binatia bacterium | reverse complement strand
CCCAGCAGCGTGTCGCGGATGGCGCGCGGCTGCTCGTAGATCTCCTTCAGCATGAAATGCTTGAAGCCGGCCTTCTCGGCCATGATCGGGTCCCAGGTGATCCGCTGCACCTTCTTGTTGATCTGCCGGCCGGCCGGGTCGGTGACCACGATCCCCCGGTCGGTGATCACCGCGACCTCGCGGTCGTCGAGGAAGAAGACGTCGCGCGTGTGGTGCAGGATTGCCGGGACGTCGGAGGCGACGAAGTACTCGTCCTTGCCCAGACCCAGGACCAGGGGCGGCCCGTTGCGCACGGCCACGATCTTCATCGGGTCCTTGGCCGAGACCACGCAGAACGCGTAGCTGCCCCCCAGGCGGGCGACGGCGCGCCGGACGCCGTCCTCCAGCGATACGCCGCCCCCCTTGCGGTACTCCTCGATCAGGTGGGCGATGACCTCGGTGTCGGTCTCGGTCTTGAGCTGGTGCCCCTGGGCGGCGAGCTCACGCTTCAGCTCCTTGTAGTTCTCGATGATGCCGTTGTGCACCACCACGAGATTGCCGCTGCAGTCGCGGTGCGGGTGGGCGTTCTCCTCGGTGGGGCGGCCGTGCGTGGCCCAGCGGGTGTGGCCGATTCCGAAGGACCCCTCCAGGTTCACCAGGCGCAGGTTCTCCTCGAGGTCGCGCAGCTTCCCCGCGCTGCGCACGACCTGGATCGCGCCCTGGTTGATGACGGCGATGCCGGCGGAGTCATAGCCGCGGTACTCGAGCCGCCGCAGCCCGTCCAGGAGGACGGTGCTGACCTTCTTCTGTCCGACGTACCCGACGATGCCGCACATGATGCGCTCGAATATACGGCATCCCGGGCCGCGATGCCAAACGGGAGATCACTGAACGGGCGGATCGCCCTGGTCCCAGGGCCCGGACGCGCTCCTAGTCGGAGGGCCCGCCCTTCCCCTTGTCCCCCTTCTGCCGCGCCCGGGGGCCGAACCTCTTGACCCAGTCTTCCTTCACGACCTGCTCGGCGCGCGAGACGGCCAGGGCATACGGTGGGACGTCCTTCGTGATGGTCGAGCCGGCGCCGATGAAGGCGCCCTTGCGGATGCGCACCGGGGCGACGAGCTGGGTATCGCTGCCGACGAACACGTCGTCCTCGATGATGGTGCGCATCTTCGACACTCCGTCGTAATTGCAGGTGATGGTGCCGGCTCCGATGTTCGCCTTGCGGCCGATCTCGGAGTCCCCCAGGTAGGTCAGGTGGTTGGCCTTGCTCCCGGCCGCCATGCGGGTCTTCTTGGTCTCCACGAAGTTGCCGACGCGCACGTCCTCGTCGAGATGCGTCTCCGGGCGCAGGTGCGCGAACGGCCCGATCCGGCAGCCGCGGCCGATCTTCGACTGGGCGATCACGCAGTACGGAAGGACCGAGGTGCCGTCGCCGACGATCGAATCGACGATGCGCGTGCCTGTGCCGATCACGGCGCCGCGCCCGATCTCCGTGGCCCCCAGGAGCATGACGCCGGGCTCGAGGATCGTGTCCGGGCCGATCTTCACGTCCACGTCGATGTAGGCGGTCTCGGGGTCCAGGATGGTGACGCCGTCCTGCATCAGCGCCGCCGCCTTGCGCCGGTGCAGGGCCCTCACGGCGGCCGCCAGCTCGCGCCGGTCGTTGACTCCCAGGACCTCTTCCGCGTCGGGATGGCGGTAGGCGGCCACCTTGTGGCCGTCGCGCCGCAGGATCTCGACCAGGTCGGTCAGGTAGATCTCCTTCTGCGCATTGTCCGCGCGGGCGCGCTTCAACGGGTCCCACAGCCACTGGGCGTCGGAGCAATAGATGCCGCAGTTGATCTCCCGCGTGGCCCTCTCTTCCGCCGTGGCGTCCGCTTCCTCCACGATGCGCGACACGTCGCCGCTGTAGGTGCGCATGACCCGGCCGTACCCCTTCGGGTCGGGGACCACGGCGGTCAGCAGGCTGAGCGGCGCGCCGGAGGCGCGATGGAACTCGACGAACCCCTTCAGCGTGTCGGGGCGGAGGGCCGGCAGGTCGCCGTTCAGGATCAGGATGTCCCCCTCGTAGCCGATCAGCTGCGTTTCGGCCGAGAGGACGGCGTGGCCGGTGCCGAGCTGCGCGTTCTGGTAGGCGAAGCCGATCCTCTTGTCCCCCTCGCCCACCGCGCGCCGCACGTCGTCCGCCTGGTTGCCCACCACGACGACGGTGCGCGCCATGCCCGCCGCCTTCGCCGCGTCGACCACGTGCCTCACCATGGGGCGGCCGGCGACGGCGTGGACCAGCTTGGACGACTCCGACAGCATCCGCTTCCCGAGCCCCGCGGCGAGGACCATGGCGCAGACGTCACGCCGGCGCGCGGCGACGGCCGTCCGGCGCATGGGACGCCCGGCCAGGGAGGCGGCGCCGCCGGCGCCCTGGGCGGCGCGCAGCGAGACCGGACCCTGGAGGGTCTTCCCGGGCAGGCCGCCGGGTGCATGGGACGGCCGGGACGCGTTCAGGCCGTTCCGGATGGTCGTCGCGGGGCCATTCCCCTGCATCCCGGGGTGCAGCGGGCGCACCCCGGCCGGCAACCCTCGTGCCGCCAGCGAAGCGGGGAGAATGACGGCGCCGGGCTTCGGCGCTGAAGGCCGCAGGGAGGTGACCACGACCGCGGCGGGGCGGGGTGCCGGGCGCCTTCGAATGCGGGCCGGCTTCCGGGCGGGGCGCGCAGCCCGGGTCGGCCGGCGTGCCGGCGGCCGGGCCTTCTTCCTACGGGGACGTGCTTTCCTGCGCTTCATGCCCATCCCTGGCCTGCCCATTCCGGGGACCCTGCCTACATCTCTTCCGGATGGATCAGGTTCTGGAAATTCTCATCGTCGCGCAACTGCTCGAAATCCGGATCGTTGCGCGCGTGGATGCGGTTGGTCGTGTTCAGCTCGATCGCTTCTTTGAGATGCTCCAGGGCCTGTCGCCGTTCCCCCTTCTGGGCGAGCGTGGAGGCCATGACGTAGTGCACCTTCTCGTCCTTGGGGCTGGTCTGCAGGGCGCGCTCCAGGAGCTTCACCGCCTCCTCGAAGTTCGCCTCGTTCGCCTTCATGACGCCGTAATAGAAGAAGTCCTCCGGCTTGCGGGGCTGCGGCTCACGCTTGTCGGCCATGCTGGTGCAGATCCGGACGTACACCTGGGCACGGTCGGTGAGCTCCTTCTCCTGCGGGAAGCCGGTGACCACCGCCTGGAAGTGCCCCAGCGCGTCGGCATAGCTTTGCTTCTGCAGAAGGGAGATGCCGCGCTCGAACTCCTTGAGGCCCTTCTCGTGGATCATCCACGTGTTCGTGGGGGTCGTCCCCGCCGCCTTGCTGCTTTTCTTGGGTGCCGCCTTCTTCATCGTGTTGTCCCGCCCCTCCCGGATCGTCCCGGATGGAAAGCCGCAGGTGGTTCGCGGCCGATCGAAAAATGTCCTCGAATGAGGGAAAAATGATTGGCGAAATAGCGATGCTAGCAAATGCTATCTTTATGTGTCAACGCACGTTCGGAGCCCGGGCATGGCCACAAGGCGCATTTTCATCGGGTTGGGGTCGAATATCGGCGATCGCAGGGCCCACCTGGACCGTGCCAGGAAGGGGCTGGGGGAGGCCGGCCTGAGGATCGTGGAGCAGTCGGCTCTCTACCTCTCCGAACCGATAGAAGTGGTTGACCAGGAAGAGTTTATCAACCAGGTCGTGGGCTGCGAAACGGGACTCGATCCGGAAGCCATCCTGGGGGTCTGCCTGGGGGTCGAACGATCCATGGGGCGGGTCCGGACACGGGACAAGGGGCCCCGGGTCATCGACCTTGATCTTCTCCTGGCGGGGGACGATATCAGGTCCGGGGAGAGCCTCCAGGTGCCCCACCCGCGGATGCACCTGAGGCGCTTCGTCCTCGTGCCGCTGGCGGAGATCTCCCCCGAGGCCCGTCACCCGGTCCTCAACCTGACGGCGGCGGACATGCTCTCGAGGTGTCCCGATCGGTCGCGGGTGGAACGGGTGCTGCTATAATGCGCGGCTCTCATCGGAAGACCACGGATGAATTTCAAGTTCATCGCTGTCGAAGGCCCCATCGGCGTCGGCAAGACCAGTCTCGTCGACCTGCTCGTCGAGCGCTTCGAGGCTGCCCGCATCCTGGAGAAGGTCGAGAACCCGTTCCTCAACGACTTCTACCAGGACCGCCCCGGCGCCGCCTTCCAGTGCCAGCTCTTCTTCCTGCTGAGCCGCTTTCGCCAGCAGCAGGAGCTGGCCCAGGGAAGCCTGTTCCAGAAGACCCTCATCTGCGACTACATCTTCGCCAAGGACAAGATCTTCGCCTACCTCAACCTGGACGACTCGGAGCTGATGCTGTACGAGAAGCTGTACGGCGTCCTCGAGCCGCAGGTGCCGCACCCCGACCTGGTGATCTACCTGCAGGCGAGGGACAGCGTGCTGATGGAGCGCATCCGCTCCCGGCACAGAAACTACGAACGGGAGATCTCGGAGACGTATGTCGCCGAGCTGAACCGCGCGTACAATTACTTCTTCTTTCACTACAACCGGACGCCGCTCCTGGTCATCGACACCTCGGAGATCGATTTCGTCAAGAGCCGCGAGGACCTGGACGAGCTGTTCCGGCAGATCGACACGATGCAGAAGGGCGTGCAGTACTACATCCCGCTCGGATCCGCGAAAGGACCGGGACTGGCACGAGCGTAGGACCGCACGTCCTTCTGAACGCAGGCGTCTAACCCGTTCCCTCTACCGGCCGCACCGCGCCGGAGGGGAGAAGGAGGTCCGATGAACCGCCCGCCCTCGGCCCCGGCCACCCCGGGGTCTTCCGCACCGTCCGAAAAGAAAGTGACCGTGCCCGAGCTGCGCGCCGCCAGGAGCACCGGCCGCCGCATCGTCATGCTGACCGCCTACGACTACCCGACCGCCCGCATCCTGGAGGCGGCCGGCGTCGACATCCTCCTGGTCGGTGACAGCCTCGGGAACAACGTCCTGGGGTACGAGACCACGCTGCCGGTCACCATGGAGGAGATGCTCCATCACACGCGCGCGGTGACGCGGGCGGCGCGGCGCTCCCTGGTCGTGTCCGACATGCCGTACATGTCGTACCAGACCGGCCGGCGCGACGCCATCCGGAACGCCGGCCGGTTCCTGAAGGAAGGCGCCGCGGCGGCGGTGAAGATCGAAGGGGGCCGGAAGCGCGCCGCGCTGGTGAAGGCGCTGCTCGACGCCGAGATCCCCGTCATGGGACACATCGGCCTGACCCCGCAGTCGGTCCACCTGATGGGGGGCTACCGGGTGCAGGGAAAGAGGATCGACCAGGCCCGCGCCCTGGTCGAGGACGCCGTGGCGCTCGAGGAGGCGGGAGCCTTCTCGCTGGTCCTGGAAGGGATGCCGGAATCGGTCGGCCGCGCGGTCACCGAAGCCGTGAGCATCCCGACGATCGGGATCGGCGCGGGACGGTTCTGCGACGGCCAGGTCCTGGTGCTTCATGATCTGCTCGGGCTGGGGGAGGCGCCCCCGCCAAAGTTCGCCCGCCGCTACGCGGAGATCGGTCGGGAGATCGAAGGGGCGGCACGCCGATTCATCGCCGATGTCCGGGAGGGGTCGTTCCCGTCGGAGGCGGAGGTCTACACCTCGCCGGAGTCCCTGGCGCCGGCGCGCGGGGCGGGTCCCGGCACACGGCGGTGACCGTGCGGCGGCTGCTCGTTCTCCGGGGATCTCTCCCATGCAGGTGATCGCCACGTCGGACGCGATGCGGGCCTGGTCGCGCGCCGGGCGCGATGCGGGGAAGCGGATCGGTCTGGTCCCGACCATGGGGGCGCTGCACCGCGGGCACCTGTCGCTCATCCAGGCGGCCCGCGCCGCGTGCGGCGCCGTCGTCGTGTCGGTCTACGTCAATCCACTGCAGTTCGGTCCCACGGAGGATTTCCGGGCCTACCCTCGCGACCGGGAGAAGGACGCCGCCCTGGCGGATTCCGCGGGGTGCGATCTCCTGTTCGTCCCGTCGGACGGCGAGATGCATCCTGCCGGTCACCGGACCTTCGTGGAGGTGCAGGGAATGCAGGACGTCCTGTGCGGCCGCAGCCGCCCCGGGCACTTTCGAGGCGTGGCGACGGTCGTCGCCAAGCTGTTCGCCATCGTGCGGCCGGACGTCGCCTTCTTCGGCGAGAAGGACGCGCAGCAGGTGCGCATCATCCGCCGGATGGAGCGCGATCTTCACCTCGGGGTCGAGATCGTCTCCTGTCCCACCGTTCGGGAGGCCGACGGCCTGGCCCTGTCGTCCCGCAACGCCTACCTGACGGACGCCGAGCGCCGGGCCGCGCCGGTGCTGTATCGGGCGCTGCGGGCCGCCGCCGATCGGGCCCGCTCCGGGGAGACCGACCCGGCGCGCCTCGTTGCCCTGGTGCGCGACACCATCGCCTCGGAGCCGCTGGCGCGCCTCGACTACGCCGAGGCCGTGGACGGCGAGACACTGGACCCGGTGACGCCGGCCGGCCCGGGCACCCTCCTGGCCGTCGCGGCCTGGTTCGGCCGGGCCCGCCTCATCGACAACCTCACGCTCGGTGGTTGACGGGCCGCCGGGATCGCGGTAGGTTCAGGAAAGTCGCCGCCATCCTCCGTCATCCTGTGTCCGAAAGGGGGTCCACATGCCTGCTCGAACCGTTCCCGACCGTTTCGTCCGCAAGGCCTTGCCGGCCGCCGTCGTGATGGGCGTCGCGGCCCTGGCCGTTGCCCCGTTGCAAGCCCAGACCTGCACGCCGCAGAACACCTGCACCGATCCGCGCGGCTGCCCCGACTTCCGCGTCGATCCCGGCGCGCTGTTGTACGTCCTCACCCTGGGGAAAACTGCCATCGAGACGCGCACCTTCGCGCCGACCGACTGCTCGGTCATCGAAGGGGAGGTGCCGGCCGGCACCAACGACTTCCTTTTGTTCAGCACCGCGATCACCAACTTCGGCCCGGGCGCGTTGACGCTGGGAAACCCCGCCGACCATCCGGAGTGGTTCGACCTGGTCACCTGTCACGGGCATCCGCACATCAAGGAGTACGCCGACTACCGCCTCTGGACGGCCGCCGGCTACAACCAGTGGGTCGCCCTGCGCACCGCCAATCCCGGGGCGTGCGCCCAGGATCTGCTGGATGCCAACCCGGCGATCGCGGCCCAGATGATCAAGGGGGGGAAGCGCGGGTTCTGCCTGTACGACGTCGTACCGCACAACAACCTGTCCACGGTGACGAGAACCTGCACCGCCCCGCTCGACCCGGCGACCTATCCCGACTGCAACAATGCGGGTCTCAGTGTCTGCTGGACGGACATCTACGAGCCGGTACCCGGCATCAACGGGCAATCGCTGCCGATCACCGGAATGCCGAACGGGGATTATGTCCTCGAAAACGAGGCGAACGCCCGCCACTTCTTCACGGAGACCGACTACTCCAATAACTCGGCGGCGGTGAAGTTTCGGCTCTTCAAGGGCCGGATCGCCAACCATCCGAAGCCGACAATCCTGACGCCCTAGGGCTTGAGTGACGAGACCGCCGGGGCGACAGAGCCGCCAAAGCGGTAGGAGTAGCCGGCCACCACGACGTAATCCG
>DATNEZ010000426.1:0-2365 GCA_035606645.1 Binatia bacterium | reverse complement strand
CGGTCCAGAGGGACAGGCCGTCGTCCGGCTTCGCGGCCGGAGCCGCCGGCCCGGGCGACCCGCCGTTCAGATAGGGGGAGACCGGGGCCGGCGCGGCTTCACCCTTCTTCTTGTCCGGCTTGACGCTCTCCGACGTGCTCGCGGCCGCGGCGCCGAGGCTCAGCGCGACGAGGGCGGCGATGGACGGAAGAAGCGCGAGGCGCGCCGTCTTACGAGACATGGAAGGAGATCGGGACGCGCATCTTGAACGACACCTTCTCCCCCTTGCGCGTCCCCGGGTCGAAGCGCCACTGGCGCACGGCCTCGAGGGCGGGACGCTCGAAGGCCGGGTGGCTCGAGGTCTCGACCTGGGGATTGGTCACCTTGCCGTCCTTGTCCACGAAGAAGACGACGTTGACCGTCCCCTCGACCTTCTGCTTGCGCAGCTCGAGCGGGTACTGCGGCGTCGCCTGGAAGATCGCGCGCGGGCGCTGGTCCAGCTCGGCCGTGGACAGGATGTCGTCGAGGGAGCCCCCCTCCCCGCCGCCGATGCCGGTGCCGCCGATGCGGCCGCCCGACGTCAGCGACGAGCCGCCGGCGCCGCCGAAATCTCCGCCGCCTTTCCCTTCGCCGCCGCCGAGGGCCGACTCGAGGTCGCTCAGGCTCATCGCGGCCAGCGCGGGCGCCGACGGCGCCTCGAGCGCTTGAAGATCTCGCAGGTCGGGGGCGACCGGGGTCTCCTGCTGGACCTCCTCCGCCTCGGCCTCCCTGGCCTCCGCCTTCTCCGGCTTCTGCTCTTCCTTCTTGTCATCCTTCTTGACCTGCTCGTCCCCCACCAGGTCCACGTCCTCGCGGACGACCGCGGTGGCCTTGGGGTGGAAGAGGACGAGCCCGCCGAAGGCGAGGACGCCGACGTGGAAGAGGAGCGCGACCGCGAACGCGACGATGACGACCTTCTTCATTTACTTCTTCTCCGTCGAGATGCCGACCTTGGTGATGCCGATCTTGCGGGTCTCGTCGAGAACCGCGACCACCTGCTTGAAATCGGCGTCGGCCGCGGCATTCAGGATGACCTTCGGCTCCTTCTGGGAGGTCTTGAGGGTCTGCAGCCGGAACGGGAGCTGCGCCAGCGTGATCTTGTCCTTGTTGTAGAACACCTCGCCGGTCGCCATGACGGTGAGGGTCACCGCCTTGTCGTCGTCCGCCTGCTTGCTGGCGCTCGACGCCGCCGGCAGGGCCACCTGCATCCCCTGGTTGCGCGTCATCGACAGCGACACCATGACGAACGTGGCGAGCAGGAAGAAGACGACATCGATGAGCGGGACGATCTCGATCTTCGCCTTCTTGTGCTGGTACGCGGTCAGCTTCATACGGACGCCACCGCCCGCACCTCGGCGGCCGCCTGCTGCGCCATCAGCGCCCGGATGCGCCGCTCGCGCGCCGCCTCCTCGGCTTCCATCACCGGCTTCATCAGCAGCTCGACGTGGGTCGCGGCGTCCTCCATCTCGTGGCGCGCCTTGTCGGCCTGGCTGTGCAGGTAGTTCATCGGCAGAAGCGACGTCACCGCGATGCCGAGACCGAAGCAGGTGGCGATGAGCGCCTCGGCGATGCCCCCGGTGATCTGCGCGGGAGCGCTCAGCTCCCCGCCCCCCAGCATGCCGAACGACCCCATCATCCCGGTGACCGTGCCGAGGAGCCCCAGGAGCGGCGCCACCGTGATGCAGGTGTCGAGAATCGAGATGCCGCGGGTGAAGCGGACGACCTCGAGCCCCGAGGCGCGCATCAGCCCGTTGGTCAGCGACTTCTCGCGGTTCTTGAGGGCGTAGGTGATGGCGCGGGCGACGAAGTCCTGCGACCCCTCGCCCGAGGCGATGGCGGCGTCCACCTTCCCCCGGGAGATGTTGTCGATGATCGACTCGACCACCTTGTGGTCGCGGCGCCGCTTCTCGCGCGCCAGGAAGACCAGCCGCTCGAAGATGACGGTGATGGCGAGGATCGACACGAAGAGGAGCGGCCACATGATCGGCCCGCCCCGCTCGAAGTAGTGCAAGAGCGACCCGCGCGCCAGGACCTCCTTGAGGGCGCCCCCCTTGCTCGGGTCGAGCGGCAGAAGCCCGGACCCCGACGCGACCACCTGCTCGATGCCCGCGGTCAAAGTTTTCTCCAGCGGCCGCACCATGGCGCGGAACGATCCGGTCTGCGGCAGCGCCAGCCCGGCGACGCCGCCGTGCACCGCGAAGAGGGCGATGGGGCCGACCAGCGCGAACTGCCCCGTCTGCACGCGCCCCTGCGGGTCGATCGCCTCGCCGTCGAAGCGCTCGCCGCCGAGAAGATCCGTCACCCGCTTCAGCGACGACGACAGGACGTCCGCCTGCTTCTCGAGCTT
>DATNEZ010000404.1:0-6906 GCA_035606645.1 Binatia bacterium | reverse complement strand
CTAGCTAGAAGCTGTACTCGCGGCCGACCTCGGCGACCTCGATGTCCGATCGCCCCAGGTCCGCCAGCTGCCGTCTCACGGCGGCGTGAAATTGCGGCTTCAGGTGGACCGCGAGGATCTGCGCCGGGCGCTTCAGCTTCCCGAGCTCCTGGGACAGCGTACGGGGAGTCAGGTGCTTCGAGGCGGCCGCGAGCGACTCCATCTCGTCCGGGTACGAGACGTCCACGAAGATCGCCTTGAGCCGCTCGAGCCGGCTGGCGAGCCGCCAGATCTCCTCGGTGTGATGGGTGTCCGAGGCGACGACCACGGCCGATCGGTCGTCTTCCAGGATCAGCCCGATCGTCCGGACCGTATGATTCACCTCCACCGCCGTGGCGCGCAGCCCCTCCACCTCGAACGGCACGAGCGGCTCGATCTCGACGTACCGCAGGCCCCGGCCCCCCCCGCGCGGCAGATCGATGCCTCGGAAATCCGGCGACACGAGGTCGTTGAAGACGTGCTCCCGCAGCGCGCCGATCACCTCCGGAACAGAGAGGACCGACACCGGCCAGTCCAGGAACGGATAGACCTCGGCCAGGAAGACCGGCAGCGAGGCGATGTGATCGGCGTGGGTGTGCGTGACGACGACGCTTCTTACGCGCCGTTGCTCTGGAAGGCCGAGGCCCGTCCCGAGGCTTCCGCCGTCGATCGCCAGGGTGTCGTTGACCAGAAGGGTGGTGAGTGGCTGCAGGGTGCCGGGCTCGGTGCAACTGCTTGGCAGAAGGCGGATGCGCATCGCTCGTCCTTCCCGGGTCGCGGGTGCGACCGCTCGAGGGCGCATCAGGATAGCATCAGCGAAAGGGCCGGTGACCGGCGGCTGGATCCCGCCGGCCACCGGCCCGAGATCGGACCGGGACTTCAGCCCCGGATCACGGAGCGAGGATCGGCTGCACGGTGGCGAAATAGGCCGCGAACGCGCCGTCGACCGTGGCGTTGGCCTCGCCCGGGCCGCTCTCGCAAACCGCGCTGGCGTTGCTGCCGCAGGTGCCGCTCAGCTGGCCGACGACCTGGGTAGAGGCATTGACGATCGGCGACCCGCTGCTCCCGCCGTCGATCGCCCCGACGATGTCGCGGCTGTAGATCCAGTTGCCCCGCGGCCAGCCCCCGCACGTCCCGACCGCCGTGTCCACCGAGTGCTGCGAGTAGACCTGGGGCCCGAAGTCCGGGTTGCTGACGCGGTGCAGCGCCGCGCCGTTGGTGTTGGCGATCGGAGCGCTCGTCCAGCCGAGGAAGACGGAGCCGGACGGCGGGTTGGCGTTCAGGTGCAGGAGCGTGAAGTCCCCCTTCTTGCCGGTGGCCGACACGGTCGCCCCCATCGTCTTGAACGGCCAGCCGCTGTTGTCGGGGCAGGTGCCGCCGCAGCCGGTCGTCTTGAACTTCCAGTAGAACTGGACGTTCCCGGCGGTGTTGTTCCTGCTGAGGCAGTGGTTGGCGGTCAGGAAGAAGTTGCTCTGCGCCGGATTGGTGTCGGAGAGGAGGCCGCCGGTGCAGGTGTAGATGAAGGCGCCCTGGGTCCACTCCATCTTCGCGACGGCGTTCTCGAGAGTGTTCCCCTGCGAGCTGTTGTCACACTGCGTGTCGACGATGCAATCGGCGTTGCCGCACACCCCCGCCTCCGGAGTGAAGCGGCCGGCGAAGCGCGGCATGATCACCCCGACCTCGGTGACGCTGAAGGCGACGCGGTCGAGATCGGCGGATCGCCCCGGACCGGGAACGTGGAGCTGCAGGATCCCCTCCGTCCCGAAGACGGTGTCGGTCCAGAAGTCGCCGTCTCCATTCGGCCCGGCGTTCCGGTACGGACCGAATGCCTCTCCCATCCGGCTGTAGAAGTAGAGCTCCGCCCCGGCAGGAAGCGACATCGCCTCGATGTGGACGCGAACCGCCCCGGCGCCGGCAGAGACCACCGGCACGGCCCAGGCGAAGCCGCCGTCGGCCGTCGCTGTGGCGACTGCCCGCGTTCCGCGGCTCGGCCCGCCGGCAGCAGTGCCGGCTTGGAGCCCGTCGACGACGAGACGCGGGTTCACAGCCTTGACCAGGCCGATCTGCAGCGGTGTACCGCTGATGTGCGGGGCGCGCTCGACTCCGGCGATCTCCTCACGCGAGAGATCGATCCGTACGGAAGGATGCATCTCGGACGCCGGGACGGCGCCGACGAGCCGGCCGATCATGGCGGCCTGGTTCGCCCGGTACTCGGAGTAGGTCATTCCCTCGGTCTGGACGGTCATCGGCGCCTCGACCACGCGGCGCCCGGAATCGGAGGACCCGACGGCCGGGAACGACACGGTCGCGACGATCATGAGCAGGATGGCGAAAGCGGGACGCAGGCCTGGCAGGACGGACGATCGATGCCTCATGCAATATCCTCCTTGCGAAGAGGAAGCGGCTGGTTGACGGGCATCCGAAGGGTGCTCAATCCGATCGCGGTGTTCGGGAAGGCGGCGAGCGCGGCATCCGTCTTTCGTCCCCCGGGACTACGGACAGGAACCGCCTATGTACCGTCACCGGACGCCGGAGTCAACCTGAGTTTCGGAGGACCCTGGACTGTAGTACGATGCCGCCAAGGGAGGATTCCATGATGAACAGACGGCTGCGCGTACTGGTGCCTGCGCTCGGATGCGCGGCTCTCCTCGGGCTCGCCGTGCCCACACCGGCCTCGATGAATCGGGACGGAGAGTTCGACTTCGTCTATTCGACCTCCCAGTCGATCGCGGAAGCCCAGTCGATCCTCGTGCAGGCCGGTTATCTCGACGCCTCGTCCTTCAGGCAGGGGGAGCTCGACAAGCCGACGGTCTCGGCCATCCTGGAGTTCCAGCGCGTCCACAGCCTGAGGCGCACCGGTGTCGTGGACTGGGAGACGATGAGCCAGCTCCCGTCCCATGCCCACGGGAAGCCCGCGCGCCCCGCCGCCAAGGCGGAGCCGGTCGTCGAGCGCGACAGCGACGGCGACGGTGTGACCGACGGACGCGATCAGTGTCCGGACACGCCGCATGGGGCGCGGGTGGACGCTTCCGGGTGTCCCCGTGATTCCGACGGCGACGGCGTGGCCGACGGTCTCGACCGGTGCCCCGACACCCCCCGCGGCGAGCGGGTCGACTCCGGCGGCTGCCCGTCGGACAGCGACCAGGACGGCGTCTACGACGGACAGGATCGCTGCCCCGACACGCCGCATGGGACGTCCGTCGACGACCAGGGATGCCCCGAGAAGGCCAAGGCCGCGCCCCTCTTCGAGGGGAACAAGAAGTCCCTGGTTCTCGAGGGCGTGAACTTCGAGACGAACAGCGCCACGCTGACCGCCGCGTCGCATGCGACGCTCGATCGGGTGGCCGAATCGCTCAACGATTCGCCGGACGTCCGGGTCGAAATCGCCGGGCACACCGACTCGATGGGCGCCGCCGCGCACAACAAGCAGCTCTCGGCGGCGCGGGCCGATTCGGTCAGGCGGTATCTCGTGAGCCGCGGGGTCGACGAGTCGCGCCTGGTCGCCAAGGGTTACGGCAAGGACAGGCCGATCGCCGACAACTCCACGGCCGCCGGGCGCGCCAGGAACCGCCGCGTGGAGGTGACCCGGATCGACTGATCCGGGACGCGCGCCGGGCGCCTACCTGAGATCCAGGAGCCTGAGGAGGAAGCGGGCCGCCGCGACGCGCGGCACCTCCCCCTTCGGATCGAACCGGGCGCCTCCGTCCGAGCCGACGGTCTCGATGAGACCCTTCTCGACGCCGATCGCGACGTAGCCGCGGAGCGAGAGGGGAATCTTCATCTGGTCGACGTAGGGGAGGATCTCCCCGGCGCGCGACTCCGCCTCCGCCTGGAGGCCGGCGCCCCGCACGAGGGCGACCGTGAAATCGAGGCGGCTGACGTCGGCGGCCGGAGCGAACGAGATCACGTTCTTCGGACTCATGAGCTTCTGCCCCGCGCGCACCCCTGCGACGCTCTCGACGTACGGAAAGAGAGGATGCCCCGGGCCGACGTCGTTGAACGACGCCTTGGCGGGGATTCGCTGCGGCCGGCCCGCCGCCAGGGCGAGTGCGCGTGCCAGCTCGCCGCGCGTCATGCCGTCGTAGGGATCGAACAGGTTTCCCCGCCCGATCAGGACGTTCCGGGCCACGGCGCGCGTGACCGTGTCCCGTTCCTCCACGGGGAGCCCCGCGACATCGCCGTAGGCGGTCACGACGGCCACGGCGCTCTCCTGGCGCATCTGGAAGGCCTGGCCGATGAGCCCGCTCCCGGTCTTGAAATAGACCTCGGCGTGGAGGTCCTGGGGAATCGCGCCCAGGAGGTGCGCCCCTTCGGTCCGGCCGAAGAGCGCCAGGCCGTTGAACGAGTCGCCGCGCGCCGCCTCCCGCCCATCGGGAACGAGCACGACCAGATCGAGATCGTTCAGGCCAGGGAGGGTCCCCCAGGCGAGGGACCCCTCCCAGGACAGGGCGCCCGGCTCCAGGTTGAGCGGGAGCGAGAGCCGCCCGCCCGCGAACAGGACCGCGTCGGTCACGTTGGCCGGCCGGTGCTCGACGCGATAGGGGCGCTGGTCGAGCCAGCCGGGGATGTGGGTCCCGAAAGGCCGCGCCGGATCGATCGCCTCCACGATCGCCGCCCAGGCGTCGAGCAGGCCGGCCCCGACCTCCGACCGGTCGCGCTCGAGGACCGGCGTCGCCGTCTCCTGCAGCAGGCGCTTGATCGCGGCCGGCGACAGGTCGGGCCGCGCCTGGAGCAGCAGCGCCACGACACCCGCCACGTGCGGCGCCGCGAACGAGGTGCCGCTCTCCTCGGCGTACGGGGCCCCTCCGTTGAGGAGCAGGGGGCTCGCCACCGCGATCGCCTCGCCCGGCGCCAGAATGGTCGGGTGGTAGAGCAGTTCCTCGAAGATGCCGCGGGAGGAGAACGCCGACAGACGGCCGTCCTTGCGGGACGAGCCGACGCCGATGACCCAGGGGGCCACCGAGTACGGGTTGATCGTGTCGGGCGCGGGACCGTGATTGCCCGCGGCGAAGACGACCGTGATCCCGGCGTCGTGCAGCAGGCGCGTGGCGATGTTGACCGGGTCGTCGGGATCGAACCACCCCTCCGTGCCCCAGGAGCAGTTCACCACCCGGACGCCGTAGCGCGCGGCGTTCTCCAGGATGTAGTCGAAACCCTCCAGGACGTTCATGATGAACAGGTCCCCGGCGGACAGTCCCAGGATCGAAGCGCCGGGGGCCACCCCTCGGTTGGCCCCTCCGCTCGCCAGTCCCGTCCCCGCCGCCACGGAGGCGACGCCGGTGCCGTGCCCGAGGACCAGATCGGTGTCCGGGAGCCCCTCCACGGCCAGCGGATAGGTGAACCCGAGCCCTGTGCCGAGAGCCCCCGCGAGTCGCACGTTGCCGACCACCTTGCCGCCGAAGGGGAGGTCGGGGTGCGTCGCGTCCACGCCGGTGTCGAGGACCGCGATCGTGACCCCCTTGCCGGAAAGCGGCAAGCCGCCCGGCCTGGGCAGGGACCAGTCGGCCTCGACCTCGTCGAGCCCGATGAGATCGCGGCTCTCGACGTCGAGGAACGACAGCGTGCGGTTCGCGAACACCGACCGGACCGCCGGCAGGGCCGCGATGCGGACCACCTGGTCGCGCGTGGCGTTCACCACGACCATCGGCAGGCGGCGGAATTGCGTACCGCCGAGGATCCCCAGGGCCTGGAGATCCGCCAGGTCGGACGCCGTCGGCTGCGAGCGGTAGGTGACGATCACGTTGAGCCAGGAGGTGTCGGGCAGGAACGACAGGCGGCTGAGGAGCTCCAGGTCGATGTCGGCGACCCCCTTCTCCAGGGCGCCGTCGAACAAGAGCGCCCCGACGTCGTTCCAGCGGATGCCGCCGAGGTCGTTCCACCTCAGGCCCGAAGCCTCGCTGAACAGGAACCCGCCCGTGTCGTTCCAGCGGATCCCGCCCGTGTCGTTCCAGCGGATGCCGCCGGTGTCGTTCCACCGGATCCCTCCGGTGTCGTTCCAGCGGATCCCGCCCACATCGTTCCAGCGCAGGCCGGACGCGTCCGTGACGTACGGTCCGGCCAGGACGGGCGGGCCGCCGAGCAGGGCGATCAGTTGGCACACGAGCAGCACCGCGGTTCCGGCGCCTGCCCCGTGCGTGCGGGTTCTCGAGAGACGCATCATGGTTTGTGGCCTGCCTCCTTCATGTCCTGGCGCCGTCCGGGCGTCGGCGGAGCGTTCCGCGAGCCGGCCTCCGGGCCGCCGGGGCGGATCGACCCGGGGTCTTGTTCATCTTCAAAGCCCTCTCGTAGACGCGGCGTGTCGCCGGGGCGGGCGGCACGCCCTCCTGGTCGGCGAGCGCCTGCCTGAGCCGGGCGAACTCCCGATCCAGGCCCTCGCGGTCGCCGATCTCCCCGAGGACCCGCATCAGGCGGCACGAGACCTGCTGGTCCAGCGGGGTGCGCTGGGCGATCGCGCGGAAGCATTCCGCCTCCTTCCCGGCATCGCCGGGTTCCAGGCGGAGATCCATGGCCTCGACCAGCGCCGCCACGCGCAGGGCTTCGTAATAGGCCCGCGGCGCGCCGATCCAGTCGTCGTGCTCCCCCTCCATGAGCGGGCCGCGGTAGAGCGAAATGGCCTCCGCGTAGTCCGACAAGGCTCCCGCGGCGTCGCCGCTCGAGGACTTGCGCCGGGCGGAACGCACCAGGTGCTCGAAGGCTTCGACGTCGACGTCATAGCGGTAGGCCGGGTTCAACAGGTACGCGCCGCGCTCGCACCGGATGAAGTCCTTGGGCACGTTGTGTCCCCGGTTGAGCGTCCGGCGCAGCAGCGAGATCGCGGAATGGAAGCCCGGCCCATCGGCGGGGGGGCGCGCGTTCCCCCACAGCGCCTCGGCCAGCTGCTCCCTGGTG
>DATNEZ010000384.1:0-2848 GCA_035606645.1 Binatia bacterium | reverse complement strand
CATTGAGCGTGCCGCGGTCGCCGCGCCAGTGCAGAGGCTCGAGCATGCCGCGCAGCGTCTGCGTGGTCATCGGCCCCTTCTGCGGATCGAACCCGTTGTGCGCCGCGAACGGCGGCTGCGCCGGCACGGTCGTCGGCTGGTTGTTCTGCGGCACGATGAACCGGACGTTGTCCCCCGGCGTGCCGTAGGCCGCGAAGCCCCCTTCGGGGTTCCCCAGGTCCCAGGCCAGCTCGTCCATGTTTCCCGAGATGTGGCAGGAGGCGCAGGAGTTGTCGCCGTGCCCCGAGGTGTCGATGCCGTCGTACAGGAAGCGCCGGCCGTTGCGCACCGTCGGGGAGGAGGGATCGTGGAGCGCCAGCTCCCCGACCTTGGACAACGTCGCCGCATCGACCAGCGCGATCGAATTCGAGAAGCGGTTGAGGACGTAGAGGCGCCCCAGGTCCTCGCGCAGGGCGACGCCGGTCGGTCCCTCCCCCACCTCCACGGCATCCGGGGCGGCGCGCGACGGGCCGAACACGCACGCGGCGTAGTTCCCGGGACCGTCCAGGCAGCCCTGGCTGACGCGGAACAGCTTGCGCGAGCCGATGGCAGTCAGGTAACCGGTCGTGCCGGCCCGGTTCCAGGTCATCATCCCGGGCTGCGAGAGGCTCGCCAGCCGCTCCGTCAGGTTGGTCGCCGGATCGCTGTGGCGATCGATGTGGGCGTTGAGGTCGACGATCCGAAGCGCGTTCCCCTGGGCCGGATCGACGATGGTCAGCCGGTTGTCCACCACGTGGCCGCCGACTCCCAGGGGATGCTCGAAGCGCACGCGGTTGCGCGCCTCGGTGTTCGGCACGTAGATCCGTCCGTTCGCCGGATTGACCGAGACCTCGAACAGCGTCGTGCCGAGGTGGTCCACGGTCGTCACGCCGAGCGTCGTCGCGTCGATGACGAACAGATCGTGGTCCGGCAGCCTGACCGGCAGGCACATGCTCCAGTCCTGGCCGGCGTCGTCGCGCCACGTCTGGGTCCCCTGGTCCCAGCCGACGATGAGGCCGACTATGGGGATTCCGCCGTTCGGCGGGTCGGGCAGGAGCGTGTTGCGCGCGATGCCGGGAGGCAGCGGCGGATACGGCGGGTGCGGCGCGCTGCAGGTGAGGTCGTTGAGCCCGAGGGCCGAAAGCCGTGTCTGGTTCAGCCCCGGGCCGTTCCCGAAGATGACGTTCGCGTTGATGCCGGTCGTCTGGTTGCCGGAGTTCAGGACGATGGCGTACACCTTCGTCCCGTCGCGCGAGACCGCCAGGGCACGGGTGTCGCTGCCGAACAGGTCGATGCGGGACGGCGGCTGGGAAAGATCGGCGAGGCTGAAGGCCTTGACCGCGTCCTCCTCGGAGACCGCGACGAAGGCCCGGCCCGCGGCGAACACGACGTCGGTCGGCTCGTCTCCGACCGGCAGCGTCCGCACGACGGTCCCCAGGTTCAGATCGACGATGCTGATCGTGTCGGAGAGGTGGTTGACCACCCAGGCCTCCGACTCGGTGCGGGCGACCACGGTGACCGGCTCGAGCCCCACCGGGATCTGCGCCAGCGGCGCCAGGTCCCCTCCCGGGAGGACGGTGAACACCTCCAGGAGCGCCCCGGGGGTGTTCACCGCCAGGAGCCTCCCCCCGGAGGGGGTCAGGGCGATCGGGTGGACCTGCGACGACTCGAAATTGATGTACTGGGCCCCGGCAGGGACCGAAAAGGCGAGCCCTAGAAGGAGGACCGGGGCTCCGAGCCGGATGGTTCGCATGGAAGCGCCTCCCCTCGGTGGTTGCGGCTCGCGTGTCCGGCATCTAAATTGCTGCACGGACGCGGGATGCGCGTTAAAGTCTGTCCCATCGGGCCGCCGCCGGCTTTGCCGCCGCGCGATCCGGGCGGCCCGGGCATAATAAGATGGCTCGCCGGGAAATTACGCCTGATCCGTCGATTCCGCAAGGGGTTGTTGACGCGATGCGTGGACCGAAAAGACCGAGACCGACAGGGCATTCGTGGTCGCCAGCCCCCGTCCTGCTCGTCGCGGCTCTTGCCTGGTCGCCGGTGGGCGCCCAGGCGCCCGGCGAGCCTGGGGCCGCTCCCCCGGCCGCATCCACACGGTCGTTCCCCGCCATTGCCACGATCCGGATCGAACGGACGGACGTCTTCAATCTGGACGACCCGGATGAGCGTCACGCCCCGTACATCCTGGCCAACAAGCTGCACATCGAGACGAGAGAGCGCATCATCCGGAGGGAGCTCCTGTTCGCCGAGGGGGACCCGGCCGACCCGGACGTGCTGTACGAGTCGGAACGGAACCTCAGGCGGCTGAGCTTCCTGCACGACAACACGCGCATCGTCACGGTGCCGCGCGACGACGGGCGGGTGGACGTCGTGGTGCGGACGCGCGACGTGTGGACGACCCGGCCCAGCGTGTCCCTGAGGCGCGAAGGGAACGAGACGACCGGCCGGTTCTCCTTCATCGAGGACAACTTCATGGGGTTCGGCAAGCGTCTCGGTGCGTCGTACCGCAAGGATCTGGACCGCAGTTCGGGCGGGGTCGAGTACTCCGATCCGCGGCTTCTGGGGACTCGCTGGAACCTGGTGGCGAACTATTACGATCGCTCGGACGGCATGCTCTATTCGGCGGAGGCCGGGAGGCCGTTCTACTCCGTCCAGACCACGCAGGCGGGCGGCGGGGGCGGATCGCATTTCTCGCAGATCACCACCCTGCAGCTGGACGGGGAGGACGCCCCCGGCTTCCGCCAGCGGCACAGCGACCTGACGATTCGATACGGCCGCGCCCTGAGCACCGGGTACGACTGCGTGCGCCGCCTCACCTACCGCTTCCGGC
>DATNEZ010000378.1:0-2172 GCA_035606645.1 Binatia bacterium | reverse complement strand
CGCTCGCCTCGGTGCCGGGCAGCGAGATCGTCTTTCTGCCCGAGATCCAGAACGCCGAGATGGCGTCGCTCGCCGTCGAGCTGGCGTCGTCCTGCCTGGTGGTCGCCTCCATCCAGGCGCGCCGCGCCTCGCAGGCGCCCGCTGCGATCCTCTGGCACAGGGTCGACGCCACGGCGCTGTCCTCCGTCCTGAAGCTGATCGTCAATCAGCGGCTGGTGCGGCGCCTCTGCGAGGCCTGCCGGAAACCGGCCCAGGTCACCGACCGGGTCCTCAAGATGATGGGACTGACCTCCGACGAGGCCCTCGACCTGAAGGTGTACCAGGCGGCCGGCTGCGACACCTGCGGGCCCCTGAGCCCGGGATACACCGGGCGGGTGGCGCTGTGGGAGGTCCTGGAAGGGACGCCCGAGATCGCGGCCCTGGTCGCGTCCGGAGGCTCTCCGGGCGAGGTCGAGCGCGAGGGGCGGCGCGCCGGCATGAGCCCCCTGCGCGCGGACTGTCTCGCCTTCGTCGGCCAGGGGATCACGTCCCTCGAGGAGTTCCAGAAGGGGAATTTCTGAAGCGCCGCACGATCGCCTCCGTGAGCCCGCCGACCGTATAGCTCTTCGGCACCAGCACCACCCGGAATCCCTCGCGGCGGGCGGTCGAGGCCGTGATCGGCCCGATGGCGGCGACCGCGACTTTCCTGATCCGCCGCGCGTCCCGCCTCCCACGGAACAGGGCCGCGAACGAGCTCACCGTCGACGACGAGGTGAAGGTCACGAGGTCCAGCCGCCCCGAGCGCAGGGCCGCGCGGACCTGCGCCGCCCCTTGTCGCGATCGGACGGTCCGGTAGACCGGCACGACCTCGACGTCGGCCCCCCGCTCCCGAAGCGCCCGGACCAGGACGTCGCGCGCCACGGTCGCCCGAGGGATCAGGACACGGGCGCCGCGCAGATCGCGCCGCGCCAGGGCCCTGACGATCCCTTCGGCGCGGAATTCCTCGGGCACCACCGCCACCCGCAGGCCGCGCTCCGCGACCGCCGCCGCGGTGGCGGGGCCGATGGCGATCAGCTCGACGCCCTTCAGGTCGCGCACATCGGCGCGCTTCGCGTCGAGGCGGGCGAAGAAGCGCGCCACGCCGTTGGCGCTCGTGAAGATGACGGCGTCGTAGGCACCGAGGCGCGCCAGCGCCCGGTCGAGGGGGGCGAAGCTGCGGGGCGGCACGAGCTCGATCGCGGGCGCGAGGAGGACCGTCGCCCCCTGCGCGCGCAGCGCCTCGGCGAACGGAGCGGCCTGGTGGCGGGGCCGCGTGATCACGATGGACCTGCCGCGCAAGGGCAGCCGCGAGCGCCAGTCGAGGACACGGCGCAGGCGCACGACGCTCCCGGCGAGGAAGAGCGCGGGGGGACCAAACCGGGCGGCGCGGGCGCGCGCCGCAATGTCCGCGAGCGTGCCCACCAGGATCTCCTGCTCCGGAAGAGTCGCCCAGCGGACCAGGGCCACCGGGGTCGTCCCCGCCATCCCGGCATCCACGAGGCGCTGCACGATTCCGGCCAGTCGCCTGAACACCATGTAGAGGACCAGGGTGCCGGAGCGCGCCAGGGCCTCCCAGTCGGCTCCATCGCCCCGTTTGCCCGGTTCGAGGCGCCCCGTGGCGAGAGTCACCGAGGATGCGTGGCGCCGATCCGTGAGCGGAATTCCCGCGAAGGCGGCCGCCCCCAGCGCGGCCGTCACCCCCGGAACGATCTCGAACGGGACCCGGGCCCGTCGCAGGGCCGAAGCCTCCTCGCCGATCCGGCCGAACAGGGACGGATCCCCTCCCTTCAGATGGACCACGTCGAGCCCGCGCCGCGCCCGGTCGATCATCAGGCGATGGACCGAGGCCGGCTCGGCGCCGGCGCGGCCGCCCCGCCTGCCGGCGTGGATCCGCTCCGCGTGCACAGGCGCCAGGTCGAGGAGCTCGCGGGAGGCCAGCGCGTCGCGAATGACCACGTCGGCGCGCGACAGCAGATCGCGCCCGCGCACGGTGATCAGAGCCGGATCGCCCGGGCCGGCCCCCACCAGGTAGACGGTCACGCGGAGACCGCCTCGCGCAGGAGTTCGATGGCGCCGGCGGCGCGCAGGCGTGCGATCAGCGCGTCGGCGTCGTCGGCCTCCTCGTGGATCCAGGAGGTGCCGTCGGGGAGGCCG
>DATNEZ010000371.1:0-4056 GCA_035606645.1 Binatia bacterium | reverse complement strand
CCCAGCCCCGGGTAGTCCACCAGGGCGTCGTGGTCGCGCGCCAGGATGCGCCGTCGCGCCTCGTCGTTGAAACGGATCGCCCAATCGTAGCCGTCGGGCCGGTGGTAGTCCATGACGCGCAGGTTGTGGACGATGTCGCCGCTTCCCAGGATGAGCACCCTCTCGCGGCGGAGCGGCGCCAGCCGCCGGGCGAGCGCGTAATGGGCCGACGGCGGGAGGGAGGCGTCCAGGCTCAGCTGCACGACGGGGACGTCGGCGTCCGGGTACATCGCGGCCAGGACGCTCCAGGCGCCGTGGTCGAGCCCGCGCTCGCCGTCCAGGCCGGCCTCTGCGAGCCCGGCCGCGGCGCGTCCCGCCTCCGGGCGGCCGATCAGTCCGGCGACGGTGCGGGCGAGCGCCGGCGAGCCCGGTGCCGGGTAGCGGACCGCGAACAGCTCGTCCGGGAAGCCGAAGAAATCGTGGATCGTCCCGGGCCGCTCCGCCGCCGTGAGCGAGACTCCGTTCGTCTCCCAGTGCGCCGAGACGCACAGGACCGCCTCGGGGCGGGGGATTCTCCGGGCGACGTCGGCCCAGCCCCGCCTGAACTCGTTGTCCTCGATGGCGTTCATCGGGGAGCCGTGCCCGACGAAGAGCGCCGGAGCGGGGCCGCTAATGGCAGTCGCCCGTCGACGGACGCCGCGGCAGCCCGTCGCTGGAAACGCCGTAGTCGGTTTTCCCGTCCTCGCGGTCCAGGACCATGAAGAATTCGCCGACCGGCGGATCGGGAAGATCGAGCGTCGTAAAGGCGATGTCGGAGTCCTCGACGACGCAGTAGACCGCCCCCAGGTCGACGTGGTCCTGGTCGGCCCGGAGCGCCGTGCTGCCGGCGACGATGGCATCGCCGAGAATCGCGGGGCCGGGGGACATGATCGGCGGGCACTCGCCGAGCCACAAGAGGGCCTCGTCCACCCCCCGGCGGGCGTCGTGGCACAGCGGTCCCCCCGCTCCGAAGAAGGCGTACACGCCGTCGTTCGTGGCGGCGAAGGCCAGGCCGGCCAGGCGCTCGTCCGCCGCCAGGTCGTTGATCTTCAGATTTCCGAGCCGGGTTCCGGTGACGTCGGTCCAGGTCTCTCCCACGTCCCGGCTGAGCCAGGCCTGACTCGCGGCCGTCGAGGGTTGATTGCTCCCGGCGGCGAACGCCAGGTTCCCGGCGCGCCCCCCCCAGGCCACCTCGAAGTTCACGGAGGAGTGCAGGACGTATCGGAACGAGGCGCCGTGGTCCAGCGTCCTCATGACGCGCCCCCCGAGGCCGACGAGCGCCGCGCCGTCCAGGCGCGGGTGCGCGCTGATGTCCTGGACCGGGATGTAGGTGAACGGGTCGGAGTTCCAGATGATGTTCCAGGTGTCGGCGCCGTCCTTCGACAGCGACAGGTACGACATGGCCGTGAAGGTGAACAGCAGATCACCGCCCGTCCAGATGCTCTTCGGGTCGGTGGGGGCCACGTCCAGGGCCGATTGGGCCGTCGCGAACCCTTCCGTCTCGCCCGGATTGTGGGCCGTCCAGGTATTGCCCAGGTCGTCGGATCTCCAGACCGCCCCGCCGGCGGCGTAAACGGTGTCGCTCCCGGGCACGCCGTGGACGCTGTAGACCGCGACATAGGCCGCCGGGAGGTTCGGACCGACGTCCACCCACGTCCTGCCGCCGTCGAGCGAGCGGTACAGGACGTTCGCGCCCGGCTGCGAGGCCGCGGCGAAGAGAAGCCCTGGCCGCGCCGCGTCGATCCAGAGTCCGGTGATCGTGGTCCCCTCGGGGCCCAGGGGCTGCCAGCCCGCCGGCTTTCCGCGCAGGTCGAGACAGAAGACGCCGCGTCCGGCCGTCCCGGCGCAGAGACGCCCGGGCGCCCCGGCCAGGGAGCGGACCGCGATCCCCTGCAATCCGAACGGATGCCACTCGGCGGCCGCGGCCTCCGAGGCCAGGAACAGGATGGGAGTCAGGGCGGCAACGAGCGAGACCAGCGGGAGTTTCTTCCTGGAGGTCATGGCGTCCTCCTTTCCCAGGTCGAGAACGGTCGGCGGTTATGGTGTGCGGGCATTATACGACCGGTGCCTTCAGGGTGCCAACTTGCGATTTATGTGGCTGCGCACAAGCAGGACCGCGGGCGATGGAGATTGCATTGACGAGGCGGGATTTGTTGGGTATTTTCCACGGCATGTCATCAGGCAGGGTTGTTTCTTCCCAACCGCATCTCTCACAGGAGGTCCTCATGGCAGATCGGCTGCGCAGGCACTCGCTGGGCTCGAGACTTCTGGGGATTGGCGCATTGCTCCTCACGGTCGCCGTGCTCGCCGTGGCCCCCGCCACCGGAGCGGCCCCGTCGGGGCCGCAGTTCAGGAGCGCCGAGCCGGAGTCGCTGGTCGGCGGCATCACACCCGAAGAATATGCCACGCGGCAGGCGGCGCTTCATGCCTGGCTCACGAAGGAGATGCCGGCGGGGGTCCGGGAGAACGCGCTCCGCGTCAGCCTGACGGCGCAGGAGCAGGCCGATCTGAAGCAGCGCCAGGAAGCGAAGGGCGGCCCGGCGGTCGTCGGCCGAACCAAGCCGATCTCCCAGGTCGTACGGTTCTCGCCGATCGACGCGGCGCTCCTGTCGGATGCACCGCGGCGGGTCGGCCCTGGGCTGCTGCGCGCGACTCCGGACGGCGGATTCGTCTGGGCGGCGGCGATCAGGTCCGAAGGGGCGGAGGCGATCCGGGTGCACATCAGCGGCCTGAACCTCTCCGACGACGCCGACCTGTACTTCTTCAACGAGGCCGGCCAGGCGTTC
The DNA here is from genome assembly GCA_035606645.1 of Binatia bacterium. Lineage (GTDB taxonomy): Bacteria > Acidobacteriota > Polarisedimenticolia > Gp22-AA2 > Gp22-AA2 > Gp22-AA3. The sequence continues at coordinate 1,252 of DATNEZ010000371.1, read as the reverse complement.
GGCCCGTATTCCAGAAAGGGACCGAACGGCGACGGCGACTTCTGGTCGAACACCGTCATGAGCCCTGACGGCGTGGTCCTGCTGCGCCACTACGGCCCGAACGGCGCGGCTGACCTGAAGGGCATTTCGTTCACCATCGCCGAGGTCGGGCACATCGGGAAGCAGCTCACCCTCGGCTCGGGCGGCGGCTTCACGCCGGAGTCGTTCTGCAGCTTCAACGTGCCGTGCATCGAGAACGCCTCCTGCTTCAGCTCGAGCCAGCTCACCGCCGCGAAGAACGCCGTGGCCCTCATGCAGTGGATCGCGGGGCAGTTCATCTACACCTGCACCGGAGGCCTGATTGCCGACTCCGACACCGGAAGCCAGATCCCGTATTTCCTGACCGCGAATCACTGCATCAACCGCGCGCAGGACGCGACCAACCTGGAGGCCTATTTCCAGTTCAGCCTCCCCTGCGGCAGCACCAGCTGCCCGGGGCAGACCACTCCCGGCGGGCAGCAGAGGCTGGGGGCGACCATCAAGGCCACGGGGACGGGGGGCGACTTCACCCTGCTGCAGCTGAACCAGGCTCCACCCTCAGGCTCCGTTTTCCTGGGGTGGAACAGCGCGCCGGTCGCCTTCACGAACGGCGCGTCGCTCATCCGAGTCAGCCACCCGGCTTGGGCCCCGCAGTCGTACTGGGCGGGGGCGGTCAACACCTCGGCGGGCACCTGCCAGGGGTGGCCGCGCGGCGAGCGGATCTACAGCCGCACCACGGCCGGCGGGACGGAAGGAGGCAGCAGCGGCTCTCCGGTCATGAACAGCGGCGGCCAGATCGTCGGCCAGCTGTCCGGAGCGTGCGGCACGAACGTGAACGACTCCTGCGACGCGGTGAACAACGCCACGGTCGACGGCGCCTTCGCGTTCTATTTCCCGTCGGTCCAGCCGTTCCTTGGCGCCACCTGCACGCCCACGACCGAGGTCTGCACGGACGGCATCGACAATGATTGCGACGGGGCGACCGACTGCGCCGATTCGAACTGCGCGAGCCACCCCTCCTGCGTCAGCAGCTGCAGCCCGAGGGGCGCGTCGTGCAACGTGAACTCCGACTGCTGCTCGAACAAGTGCAAGGGCGGGGCGAGCAAGACCTGCCGGTAGTCCAGGAACGGGCGATCCTCACCGGATCGCGGAAGGCTCGCGAGGGCGGGAGGGAGACCTCCCGCCCTCTTTTTCAGACCCCTTCGACCAGGATCATGTCGGTGACCGAGGCGCT
>DATNEZ010000356.1:0-2938 GCA_035606645.1 Binatia bacterium | reverse complement strand
ACCTGCTCGCGCTCGGGGAAGATCCGGCGGAACTCCTGCTGGTCGCGGAAATCCGGATCCCCCTGGACGATCAGCCGATCGATCGAGTTGTCGCTCTCGATCCGCAGCGCCAGCCCGATCGCCAGCGGCACGAGGAGCGCGTAGATCGCGACGACGGCGCGGCGATGCGCGACGATGAAGCGCAGGGCTCTGGAGAGCGCGGGGGACTCGGACACGCTCATGGGTTGGATAGCGTATCGCACCGGCGGTCGCCGACGCTTTCCTGCGATACACTTTTGCCGTGCACCGCATGGCCCGTTTCGCCCCCTTCGCCCCCCTGGTCTGGGCATGCCTTGCGGCGCTGTGCGGCCTCGCGGCGGCGGATCGCGCCGGGGCCCATCCTCCGGCGGTCAAGGGGAGAACACTCGTCGTCTGCGCGCCCGGCTACCCGGGCACCACGGCGGAGGCGCAGCCGACCATGGACCGCTTCGCCGCCGCCGCGGCAGAAGCCGCGGGCTGGAAACCGGGCGATCTCGCCGCCGTCTACCACGAGACGCTGAAGGGGGGCGTCGACCGCCTCGACGCCGCCGACGCCGGCCTCGCCCTGGTCACCCTGCCGTTCTACCTGGAGGAACGCGCGCGTCTTCGCCTCGCGCCCCGGCTTCAAGTCGCGATCGAGCCGGGCGGGGCCGAGACCTGGAGCCTGGTGGCGAAGAAGGGCCTCCTCGGCTCGGCCGCCGCGCTCGACGGCTGGGAGATCCTCGGGAGCGCGGGGTACTCCCCCGCGTTCGTCCGCGGCACGATCCTGGGAGGCTGGGGAGCGGTCCCGCAGTCGGCGCGGATCGCGTTCGCCCCGGCGGCCCTCTCGGCCCTGCGGCGCACCGCGTCCGGCGAGAAGACCGCCGTCATCCTGGATGCGGCCGGCGCCGCGGCGCTGCCGACGCTTCCGTTCGCGTCCGATCTCGAGATCGTCGCCCGATCCGCGGCTCTGCCGGCGAGCCTGCTCTGCACCGTCGGCGATCGCCTGCCGCCGCGCGACGCCGATCGGTTGATCGAGGGACTCAAGCGCCTGCACCGGACCCCTGCCGGCGCCGCGATCCTCGAGTCGATGCGGATGCTGCGCTTCGAGCCGGTCGACGAGGCGTCCCTGAAGTCCGCGCGACAAGGGTTCGAGCGGGCCGGCCCCTAGAGAAACCTGGGCAGGCTCGTTTCGCTTCCGGCCCTCCTGCACATCCCGGCGAAGTGATGATAATCTGTCGGTCCCGCCCGATCGGATCACGTTTCACAGCCGCGCGGGGAGGAGGCGTCCTTGGGCCCGGCAGCCGGCGAGAACTCGCGCCCCATCGAGCAGGCCTGTTTCTGGATGGCCGGCCGGAAGCGGCAGTCCGATCCCCCTCTGATCGGCCGGCGCGAGGCCGACATCGGCATCATCGGCGCCGGCCTGACGGGGCTGTGGACGGCGATCTTCCTCAAGAAGTTCGACCCGGAGCAGGACGTCGTCGTCGTGGAGCAGGGGAGCGCGGCGTTCGGCGCCAGCGGCCGGAACGCCGGGATGCTCGGCGAGGGGATCGATCATTCCCACGAGCTGGCGATCGCCCACTTCGGGCGCCGCGAGGCGACCCGGATGGCCGGCCTCGGGGTCGAGAACATCCGCTCGATGCTGCAGTTCCTCGAAGAGCGCGGCATCGACTGCGACCTCGAGCGCACGGGGCAGATGCACGTGGCGCTGCTGCCGTCGCAGGTCGAGGAGCTGCGCGAGTCGGCCGAAGTCGCAAAGCGGCTCGGGCTGACGCACTTCCGCTTCCTCGACGCCGCGGAGACGCGCGCCGAGCTGCACTGCGATCGCTTCCACGGAGCGCTGCTCAACCCGAACTCCTGCATTCTCGATCCGGTCAAGCTGGTGGAAGGGCTCAAGCGCGAGGCGGCCAGGATGGGCGTCGTGATCTACGAGCAGACCAGGGTGACCGCCATCGAGAAGACGAACGGCGGCATGCGGCTGCGGACGGCCCACGTCCCCGGCGCCGCGGGGGCGTCCACGGCCCGCATGGAGGCGACCGGTGTAGCGGCCGAGCGCCTGCAGGCGGCGGCCGCCCGGCTGAAGGCCGCCGCGGCCCGCGCCCAGGCCTCTGAGGCGCCGCCGCCCGGCGCCGAGGGGGAGCTTCTGGCCCGGCGCGTGATCCTCGCGACGAACGCCTACTCGCACCACCTGGTCCCGAGGCTCCTGACCCGGTTCATCCCGCTCTACGACTACATCCTGGTGAGCGAGCCTTTGACCGGGGACCAGCTGGCGCGCATCGGCTGGCGCGGCAGGCAGGGGGTGACGGACACGCGGGCCTTCTTCAAGTACTACCGGCTCACCGCCGACAACCGGATCCTGTGGGGGACCAGCGAGGCGGCCTACTATCCGGGCAACCGGGTCGAACCGGCGTGCGACCACTCCGAGCGCCACTACGCCGAGCTCCGCGAGAGCTTCGTCCGCCATTTCCCGCAGCTCGCCGAGCTGCAGTTCCCCTACGCCTGGGGCGGACCGATCTGCTCGACGACGCGCTTCACGCCGTTCTTCGGGTCCGTCGAAGAGGGGCGACTGCTCTACGGGCTGGGGTACACGGGGCACGGGCTCGGGAATACCCACATGGCGGGACAGATCCTCGCCCACATGGCGCTCGAGCGGAAGAGTCCGCTCCTGGATCTGGCGCTGGTCAAGAAGAAGCCGTTCCCGTACCCGCCGGAGCCGCTGCGCACCTGGTCGGTCCGGGCCGTCACGAAGGCGCTTCGTCGCGTCGACGCAGGCGGCCGCCCGGGCCTGCTCCTGCGCATTCTCGACATGATGGGGATCGGGCTGTCGAGCTGACCGTGAGCGCGTCGGGCGCGCGACCGCCTGGGCTCAGCGGCCCTTGCCGAGCGCCAGCGCCCGATCGAGCGTCCCCTTGTCGTCCAGGACGAGCCACTCGACGACCGA
>DATNEZ010000331.1:0-4977 GCA_035606645.1 Binatia bacterium | reverse complement strand
ATCCACTCGTTGTTCTCAGCGCCGTAGACCCAGGCTGAGATGTGCCCGCCCCGCTTCACCTTCGACGCCAACGCCAGGAACCCGCCACGCGGATCGGGCAGGTGATGCAGGACGCCGACGGAGAAGGCGTAGTCGCACGACGCCGGCTTCAGCGGCAGCCTGAGCAGGTCGGCCTGGACGATGTGGGCGGCCGCCTCGTGCCGGGTGTTGTCGAAGGCCACGTCCACCGCGTCGGAGAGGTCGACCCCGATGACCGCGGAGGCGCCATAGCGCGACGCGAGGCGCGTGTGCCGTCCCTTGCCGCAGCCCCCTTCCAGGACGACCCGGCCACGGAACACGTCCGGGCCGGCCGGGGAGATCCAGTCCAGGAACTGCCGCTCGTGATGCTCGTCGATCCGCGAGAAGGCCTGCCATTCCCAGCCGAAGGCCGAGGCCGTCCGGAGCGATTCTTCCGTGCGTGCCGGCCCCACGAAGCGGGGGACGCCGCGGCGCACCGGGTAGGTCGCGGCGCAGCCCGGGCAGCGCAGGGTCCCCTGCATGACCTCGATCCCCTCGGACGCCGTCGCGGTGAGATCGAGCCGCCCGTGGCAGGCGGGACAGGCCAGGTGATCAAGCAGTGAGCGCTTCACGCGGTCGTGCTCCTCCCCATTGGTCCTTCCAGAGCTGCAGCATCAAGAGAGTCCAGATCGGCTTGCGGTTGTCGCGCCGCCCCTCGAGATGATCCCGGATCAGGATTCCCACGGCGGCGGGCTCCAGGATCCCCTGCCGCTTCAGCCGATCCGGGGCGAGCAGGTCCAGCATCATCCCGCGGAGGGGGCCGCGCAGCCACGTGGCGACCGGGATCCCGAACCCCTTCTTCGGCCGGCCGACGATCCCGGGGGGGAGCCATGGCTCCATGGCCCGCTTGAAGATGTGCTTGGTGGTCATCCCCCGCAGCTTCCACGATGTCGGGAGCCGCCCGATCAGCTCGACGAACCGGTAGTCCAGGAGCGGCGCGCGCACTTCCAGCGAGCAGGCCATGCTGGCCCGATCCACCTTCACCAGGATGTCGTCCTGCAGATACATCTTGAGATCGACGTACAGGAGCTTGCCGAGCAGGTCGGCGGCGGGGGCGCGATCCATGTTCCGCCGGGCCTCGTCGAACAGGTCGGCGGTCGCCAGCGCTTCCCGCACGTCCGGGCGGAGGATCGAGAGCGCCTCGGCGTCCGAGAAGGCCCCCAGCCAGATCTGGTTGCGAATCGCGGGCGGCAGTCCCGCGCCGCTGATGAACTTCTTGGCCTTGAAATCCAGACTGATGTTGCTCCGCGAGACCGGCAGCCGGCGCACCAGGGGCTCGATGAGCCGGGCGCGCAGAAAGGCCGGCAGGCGCTCGTAGGCGCCCGCCAGCCGGTGCGCCTGGTAGGTCGGATACCCGGCGAGCAGCTCGTCCCCGCCGTCCCCGCCCAGCGCCACCGTCACCTGCTCCCGCGTGAACCGGGAGAGCAGCCAGGTGGGCAGGATGGAGGCGTCGCCCAGCGGCTCGTCCATCGTGGAGGCGACCGCGGGCAGGATTCCCAGGAGATCGCCGGGGCTCAGGACCCGGTCCTCGTGCCGGGTGCCAAAATGGCGGGCCACCTCTCGAAAGTGGGCCGACTCGTCGAAGGAGGGATCCTCGAAGGCCACCGAGAAGCTGCGCACGCTCCCCGGGGCCGCGCGGGACATGCACGCGAGGACCGAGGTCGAGTCGATCCCGCCGGACAGGAAGACCCCCAGCGGGACGTCGGACATCAGCCGGCACTTGACAGCCTCGAAGAGCGTCTGCCGGATCGACTCCTCGACCTGCGCCGCCCTGGGTTCCGCCGTCCGGGTCCCGGGCGCGGGCGGCGCCGGCATGTCCCAGTAGGGACGCTCGGTGAACCGGCCCCCCTCGAAGACCCCGAGGCACCCGGGGCGGAGCTTGCGGATCCCCCGGTAGATCGTCCCGGGACAGGGGACGTACTCGTGGACGAGATAGCGGGCAACGGAGGCCTGATCGATCTCCGAGGGGACCGACGGGTGGCGCAGGAGCGCCTTGATTTCCGATCCGAAGACGAACGCCTCGGGCGTCAGCGCGTAATGCAGGGGTTTCTTGCCCAGCCGATCGCGGGCCAGCAGGAGGCGCCGCTTCCCGCCGTCCCACAGCGCCAGCGCCGCCATCGCGTTGATCGCCTGGACGAACTCGTCTCCCTTCTCCTCATAGAGGTGGACCAGCACCTCGGTGTCGGAGCGGGTCCTGAACCGGTGCCCGCGGGACATCAGGTCCTCCCGCAGCTCCAGGTAGTTGTAGACCTCGCCGTTGAAGACGATCCAGATGCTCCCGTCCTCGTTCGAGATCGGCTGCTGCCCCGTCTGCAGATCGATGATCGCGAGGCGCCGCATTCCCAGCGCGACCCCCGCCTGCACGTGGAACCCTTCGTCGTCCGGCCCCCGGTGCACGAGGCTGTCGGTCATCGCGCGGACCACTCCCGGGTCGGCGGGCCTCGTGGAATCGAGATTGACGAAACCGGCGATGCCGCACATGGTCAGGAGGCCGCGCGAAGGATGCCGGGGGACGTCTTCAGGATGGACAGGAACCGTCCGGCGCGCAGGGGGTCCACGGGAAGGACGTCCCTGCTCCACGCCAGGGCCGCGCCGGGCGAGGGGAGCCGCTCCGCCAGGGTCTCCGCGGCGTAGACGTCGAGCGGGGGATCGTAGATGTAGTCCAGATGCAGGCCATGGGCCGCGAAGTGCTCCAGCACCCTCTCGCGATCGCGCACGAACAAAGGCACCCGGAACAGCGCGGCATCGGCCGGCAGCCGCACGGACGAGGGGGTGAGGCCGAGCGCCAGGAGCCGCCCTGCCCCTTCGAGCCGGCGCGCCCGGTTGCTCTCGAACCGCTGAAGCTCACGCAGCGTCCCTCGAACCTCGCGGGAGAGCGGCTGCGTCCTGTAATCCGCATTGTCGACCCGCACCCAGCGGTGGAAGCGGTCGAGGCCCCCTCCCCCCTCCCGCGCCTCGAGCACGCGGGAGGGGTCGCAGGGCATCCGGTGCCCCTGGCGCTCCGGCTCGGACGATCGCATGCCGCGAAGAAGCGCCGAAAGGGCGGGGCGCATGCCCAGGCGATCGGCGCCGTCCCTCAGGCGGAGACGGACCCCGTCGCGCAGGCTCTCGCCCGGCGTCCGCCGGCGAATCTCCGCCTGTGCGCGCCGCGCGAGAGACGCACCGCGCCCCTTCTCCGAAAAGCACAGGACCCCTCCGACGCCGGAGACGTGCTTGGTCAGGCTGAAGGCGGAAACGGTCGAGATCTGCCCGATGCGGCGATCCCCGGATCGGCTGTCGAGCGCCTGGCAGGCGTCCTCGATCAGGAGAAGGCCGTGCCGACGGCACCGCTCTTCGAGCAGGTCCATCCGGTCGGGCAGGCCGTAGAGGTTCGTCGTCATCACGGCCTGAAGCCTCGACCACGCCTGGTCGTCCAGGGAGGACGGGTCGAGGTTGCCCGTCCGGGGGTCGATCGGCCCGAGGACGGGCACCAGTCCTGCCGCGAGCACGGTGAAGAAGACCACGTCGTCATTGACCGGCGAGAGAAGGAGACGATCCCCCGGCCGCAGCCACTCCCGGAAGGCCAGGTACAGGGCCAGGCGGCCCGACGGCAGGTACATCGCCTCCCGGCCGTAACGCCCGCGGAACCAGGATTCGATGCCGGTCGCCGGATCGATCAACGCTCGGTCTCCTGCGCCCCGGCCCCGAGCGCATGCGCCCTGCGGGCCTGCCGCCGGACCCTGAAGCGATCGCGCGCCTCCACGATCCGTTTCGGGAGGCGCGCGCGTACCCAGAGCTTGGCGTCGCGCCATCCGGCCGTGCAGAGGTAGGCGAAGCCCCCCAGAGGCCCGGGCGCGCCGATCCGCACCTGCTCCACCTCGTGCGTCCTGGTGCCCCAGCGCGTCTTGAAGTCCTCGGTGCCTCCCAGGAAGTCGTAGGCCTGGAGCCCTTCGGCGATGCTCTCCCGGATGGCCATCCCCCGCAGGACCACCCCGACCCCGCCGACGCCCTGGGGACGGAAGTCCACGTCGAACGCCTCCTGGAGCGAGTGCAGGACGCGGCCGAACGCGAACCCGAACTGCGCCGCCCGGATGACGCCGTCCACCTCGAGATGGTAGAAGCGCAGCCAGCCGCGACGCAGGAATCCTTCCGCGACCTCCCGGTAGAACGCCCGCTTGCGGGGGTGATAGAACGAGCCGGCATGCCCCTCCGCGACCCATCGGCCCTGGTGCATCTCGAAGAAGCGGGCCAGGTGCCCGGCAAGCTCGTCTTCGCGAGTGGTCCGGACCAGATTCACCTTGAAGTTCTTGACCAGCTTGTTGGTGCGGTACCTCAGGGTGGTCCTGAACTTGCTGGCGAGGGATGCCAGGTAGGCTTCGTAGTCGCCCGGCAGCGCGACCGAGGAGCAGGGAATCCGCTCCCGGTGGATCCGGGCCTTCGACCGATCGCCGAGCGATCGAAGCAGCAGGTCCGTGGACGGCCTGTCCCTCCTGAGGCCCCGGAGATCGGCCAGCGCCCACTCCCCTTGCAGCTCGCGCGCCAGGCCGGCCAGGAAATCCCGCTCGGCGCTCTCGCGCGCCAGGACGCCCAGGTATTCCGAGCCCACTCCCTGGTCCCCCAGGAACGACAGGACCGACGGACCTCGCAGGGCCCGCGGTCCCAGGCGGCGCCGTCGCAGCGGCGCCAGGCCGACCAGGGTCCCCGCGTCGTCGCGCGCCGTGACCAGGAACGACTCACGGGTATCCCCGAAGTGCCGCGTCCAGGCCAGGATCCACTCCGGGCTCAGGAAGATCTCGGGAGTCACGGCCTCCTCCAGCAGGCGGCTCCACTCCGGGACCAGCCGCTCCTGCCGCTCCACGGGGGCGATTCTCTCGAGTCTCAATGGACCGGCCTCGACCCGCGGGGGACCAGGTAGGAGATGCGCCCCTCGAGCGGCCGATC
>DATNEZ010000312.1:0-6106 GCA_035606645.1 Binatia bacterium | reverse complement strand
CACGCCCGGAGATCTCGGTGGTGCGCGCGGCGGTCGAGAACCCGGGGAGGGTGATCAGCATGAGCGCTTCCTCGTCCGACAGGCGCGCCGCCGCCTCGTGCGACATGAGGCGGCGCTCCACCGCCACGCCGCGCAGCGTCTTCGGATTGATACCCCGGCCGTCGTCGGCGACGACCAGGCTGACGCGGTCGTCCCGCCGCGACAGCTCGATCTCGATCCGTCCCTCCGGCGGCTTGCCGGCGGCGCGGCGCGCCGCCGCGTCCTCGATCCCGTGGTCGATGCTGTTGCGCAGGATGTGCTGCAGCGGATCGAACATGTCCTCGAGCGTCGAGCGATCCAGGGACACGTCCGTGCCGCGGACCTGCAGGTCGACCGGCCTGCCGAGGCGTCCGGCGACGTCCCTGACGATCCGCTCGAGCCGCGGCACGATGGAGGCGAACGGCAGGAGCCGCATCGCCATGACCTCGTCCCGGAGCGCGTCGACCGTGCGCCCCAGGCTCTCCAGGATGTCGCCCGTCTCCGAGCCGGGATCGGGATCGACGGCGCGCAGCAGCCGCTCGCGCTCCAGGATCAGCTCGCCGATGCCGTCGAGCAGGTGGTCCATGCGCTCGGTCGCGACGCGGATGGTCGAGATCGACTCGGTCTTCGGCGCCGCCGCCTCCCCGGAGGGCTCCGCCGCGGCGGAGGCCGGGGTCGCGGCGGGCTCGGGCACGATCGGGGAGGCATGGCACGTCTCCACGTCGGGGAGGTCCAGGACCAGCGCAGCGAGGCGCCCGGCCGCCACGTTGGTGGCCAGGACGATGCGCAGCCTGCCGGTGAACGAGGCGGTCGTCAGCACGTCGGGGGCGGGGACGATCTCGAGGACCCGGCCGTGCTCTTCGAGGCGCTTCAGGATGACCATCGCCCGCGCCCCGGGGAGCGGCGCACCGTGACGAATGACGACCTCGAGCGCCAGCCGCGGCCTCGGGTCGGCGGCGGGGTCGCCGCCGGCGGGGGCGGTCTCGGCGCCGGGCGCGGCGTCCCGGCCCGCCGCGCCGTCCGCAGCCGCTCCCGCGCCGCCCGGGGCGGCCAGGGCGCGCAGCGCATCCCGGATCGAGTCGCCGGAGGGGAGGTCTCCGCCCGCGGAGACCGCGTCGAGCTGGGCCGACAGCCGGTCGTTCGCCTGCATGAGAATGGCGATCGACGCGGGGTCCGGCGTGAGGGTGCCGTCCCTCCAGCGGTGCAGCAGGTCCTCCATGGCATGGGACAGGGCGCTCATCGGCGTGTAGCCCATGGCCGCCGCCATCCCCTTGATGGAGTGGGCGTGACGGAACAGGTCGTGGACCTCCTCGCCGGCGAGGGGGGCCGACCGGGCCCGCCTGAGGAGGGCCCCCAGGCCGTCGATGTGCTCACGCGCTTCGGAAACGAAGAGCTCGAGGAAGTCGGGGGATTCCAGCGGGTACCTCCTTTCTCAGGAGGCGACGGCCCCGCCGGTGCTGGCCGGGAGGACCTTCGACAGGACCTGCAGGACTCTCTCGGAGGTGAACGGCTTGACGATGAAGTCCTTGGCGCCGGCGGAGATCGATTCGACCACGAGCGCCTCCTGTCCCATCGCGCTGCACATGACGATGACCGCGGCGGGATTGACCTTGAGGATCTCGCGGGTCGCCTCGATCCCGTCGAGCTGCGGCATGACGATGTCCATGGTGACCAGGTTCGGGCTGAGCTCGCGGAAGCGGGCGATCGCCTCGCGCCCGTTGGAGGCCTCGCCGACGATCTCGTAGCGCCCGCCCGCGTTCACCAGGATGTCCTTGATCATGGAGCGCATGAACATGGCGTCATCCACCACCAGGACGCGAATCGCCATCAGTGTGCCTCGTCGGGGGCGCTCGGCTCGGGACCGAACCCCCTGCGGATGGTGGCCTCGACGCGCGCCACGAGCGCCGTCAGGGACAACAGGTTGAGAAGGCGATCGCCGACCGGCAGCCTCGCCTGGAGCCAGCCGGAGGGGTCGCCCGGGGGCGGCACCGCGTCCTCCGTATCGGCGGAAGCCACATCCACGTCGCTGCGCACGAGGATCCCCAGGTGATCGCAGGGAGAGGCCAGCACGACGCCGAACGTCCCCCGCGAAACCGCGTCCCCCGGATCGCCCGGCGCGGGCGCGGCGCCCGGCGCCATGAGCCGGTCCAGGTCGATGAGCGTGACGATCCGGCCGTGGACCTCCGCCAGGCCGGCGATCACGGAGGGCGCGCACGGCACGGGGCGCACGCCGCGCAGCCGCGTGACTTCCTGGACGTCCTTCGCCGCCAGCCCGAACCATTCGGACCGCGCCTCGAAGGTGATGATCGGATCCTGCACGCCCGGCCCCCTTTTACCCGACCTTGAACACGGCGATCAAGTCCTTCAGCGTGTCGGAGGCCTTGGCCAGCTCCTGCGCCGAGGCCGACATCTCCTGCATCGACGCCGTCTGCTCCTCGGTCGCCGCCGAGGCCTCCTCGGTCCCGGCCGCGTTGTCCTCGGCGATCTTGGAGATCTCCTCGATGGCGCGGACCAGGCCGTCCGCCCCCTTGGCCTGCGCCGCGGTCAGCGCGGAGATCGCCTCGATCCGCTCCATGCTGGTCAGGACCGACTGGACCATGGCGTCGATCGACGTCCTGGCCTGGAGGATGACGGTCTTCCCCTCGCGCGCGGCCTGGGTGCTGTCGTTCATGCTGCCGATGACCTCGGTCGACTGCGAGTTGATCTCCTTGGCGAGCTTCGAGATCTGATCGGCGAAGCGCCGCGACGAATCGGCGAGCTTGCGGATCTCCTCGGCGACCACCGAGAAGCCGCGCCCGTGCTCTCCCGCCCGCGCCGCCTCGATCGTGGCGTTCAGTGCCAGGAGGTGGGTCTGCTGCGCGATGTGGGTGATGAACTCGACCGACTCGTTGATGCGCAGGGCGCGGTCCTTGAACCCTTCGACCGTCGCGGTCGACCGGTCGATGCGCGCGACCAGCTCGGCGACGGTCCGGGAGGACCCCTCCATCATCTCGCCGGCCTGGCGGGCCCGCTCGCCGGCGTCCTTGGAGGCGCGCGCCGCGAACCGCGCCTTCTCGGAAATCTCCTCGATCGAGGTGGCCAGCTCGCGGGTGATCGACGAGGTCTTGTTGACCATGTCGGCCGTCCCCTCGGCCCCCTTGGCGATGTTCTGCATGGTCGAGGAGATCTCCTCGGTGGTGGCGTTCATCTCCTGCGCCGTCGCGGACAGGGACTGGGCCGACTCGAAGATCTGCCCGCTGACCGTGCGCACCTCGGTGACGATGGTCAGGAGGTTCTGCAGCATCGCGTTGAACGATCGCGCCACGTCGCCGACCTCGTCCTGGCTGCGTACCTCGACTTTGCGCGTCAGGTCTCCCTGGCTGATCACCGCGCTCGCCGCGGCCAGGTCGAGAAGGTTCTTGGTGAAATACTTCGAGAGCACCACCGCGGCGACCAGGCCGATCAGCACCTGCGAGCTGACGTAGCCCACGAGGTCCCAGAAGTCGTAGACGCTCGGCGGCGTGAAGACGAAGCCGGTCACCATGAACAGGAAGGTGGTGACCAGGAACGCGAGACCCAGCTTCAGGCGCACGCCCGGACCTCCTCGCGGCCGCCGCCCGGCAGCACGGCGCCCTCCGCCGTGCCGGACGGCAGGCGGCGGTACACGCGGTCCCGGGCGCTCACCACGTCGAAGCGCGCGCGGGCCTCGCCGAACAGCCGCTCCACGCGCCCCAGGACGAGGTACCCGCCGTCCGACAGCGCCTCGGCGAAGCGGGACAGGATGCGCTCCTGGTGCTCGAGGGAAAAATAGATGAGGACGTTGCGGCAGACGATCAGATCGAGGTCGTGGCGCCCGATCGGATCCAGGAGGCTCTCGCGCTCGAAGCGGACCATCCTCCTCAGCCGCGGAGACGGCGAGGCCGTCCCTTCGGCGCGCAGCACGAAGTGCGCCGCCGAGGCGGGAGGGGCCGAGTCGAGCAGGGCGCGCGCCGGGAAGATGCCCCGCTCGGCCGCCTGGAGCGCCCCGTCGTCGAGATCGGTGCCGAGGATCCGCACCTGGGTGCGCGCCCCCGGGGTGCCCCGCGCCGTCGCCGAAGCGAACAGGGCCGCGAGCGAGTACGGCTCCTCACCGGTGGCGCAGCCCGCGCTCCACACCGAGACGCGATTGCGGCGCGACGCCGACCGACGCAGGAGATCCGGCACGATCCGCTCCTCGAGGAACTCGAAACACGACCGGTTCCGGAAAAAACTGGTGACCTTGATCGACAGCGCCCGCTGCAGCCGGCCCAGCTCTTCGGGATGCCTTCGCAGGTACAGGGCGTACGCCTCGATCCCCTGAAGCCGCAGGGCCCGCACGCGCACCAGGAGACGGCGCTGCAGGTAGGTCCCCTTGTAGCGCGACAAGTCGAGTCCCTGCCGCTCGACCAGGTGGCGGTGGATCGCTTCCAGGGCCGGATCAGTGTCTTCTTTATGCATGCTCACGATCGCGCGCGCACCGCCGGGAAGTATAGGTTCCGCTTACAGAAGGGTCAAATGAGGCGGCCGCACGAAACGGCGGACTGGAAGGCCGGTCCGGCAGCGTCAACGACCGGCGAATCAATGAGTTACACGCACCCGGGACGAGGAGACCGGCGGTCGGAAGACGGAGGCCGGGCGTCCGGAGCCGCGCCGCGGGGCCGGGCGCCGCGGGCGCCCGCAAAATTGACTCCCCAGGGGCCGTGGTCTAGAATTTCGCGCCCGTCACGCATCCCATCCGGAGGCTTCCGAGGCCATGGAACAGGACATCAAGCGAATCAACGAGCTGGTCTCAAGGGAATCGGTCTTCGTCGAGCAGGTCCTCGGGGAGGTCCGGAAAGTCATCGTCGGCCAGAAGGTCCTCCTCGATCGGCTGCTCATCGGCCTTCTGGGGGGAGGGCACCTGCTCCTGGAGGGGGTCCCGGGCCTGGCCAAGACGCTCTCGGTGAAGACGCTGGCGGACGTGATCGAGGCCCGTTTCCAGCGCATCCAGTTCACGCCCGACCTGCTGCCGGCCGACCTGATCGGCACCATGATCTACAACCAGAAGGACGGCGTGTTCGTGCCGCGCAAGGGCCCCCTGTTCGCCAACATCATCCTGGCGGACGAGATCAACCGAGCTCCCGCCAAGGTGCAGTCGGCGCTGCTCGAGGCGATGCAGGAGATGCAGGTGACCATCGGCGACACGACGTACCCGCTCACGCCGCCGTTCCTGGTCCTGGCCACGCAGAACCCGATCGAGCAGGAGGGAACCTACCCGCTGCCCGAGGCGCAGGTCGATCGGTTCATGCTGAAGCTGAAGGTCGACTACCCGAGCAAGGCCGAGGAGCGGGAGATCCTCGAGCGCATGACGGGGACCGCCACCTTCGACGTGCGGCGGCTCATCACTCCGGCCGACATCCTGCGGGCGCGCCAGGTGGTCGGCCAGGTCTACATCGACAACCGGATCAAGGACTACATCGTCGAGCTCGTGCTGGCGACCCGGAAGCCCGAGGACTACAAGCTCGACACCAAGGGCCTGGTGCAGTTCGGCGCCTCGCCACGCGCCACCATCTTCCTGGCCGTGGCGGCCAAGGCGCACGCCTTCATCCGGGGCCGCGGCTACGTCACGCCCGAAGACGTCAAATCGATTGCATTCGACGTCCTGCGCCATCGGATCATCCTGTCGTACGAGGCCGAGGCCGAGGACGTCACGACCGAGCAGATCATCCAGAGGGTGCTCGATACCATCGAAGTCCCCTGACGCCCTCCGGCCGACAAGGGGTGGCGTGAGCGATGCTCCCCGCAGAGATCCTGAGGAAAGTGCGGCGGATCGAGATCCGCACCAGCCGCCTGGTGAACGAGTCCCTGGCGGGGGAGTACCACTCCGTCTTCAAGGGGCGCGGCATGGAGTTCTCGGAGGTGCGGGAGTACCAGTTCGGCGACGACATCCGGAACATCGACTGGAACGTCACCTCGCGCATGGGCCACCCCTACGTCAAGAAGCACGTGGAGGAGCGCGAGCTGACCGTGATGCTCCTGGTCGATTTCTCCGGATCGGGGGAATTCGGCACGCGTCGCCAGTTCAAGCGCGAAATCGCCGCCGAGATCTGCG
>DATNEZ010000472.1:0-2025 GCA_035606645.1 Binatia bacterium | reverse complement strand
CCGAGGTTTCGGTCCAGGTGAACGGCCAGGGGCAGGTGACCCGCGTCGTGGTGGTCGCGAAGGGAAGCCGGATCTGGCGGCAGGTGCGCGGCCACGTCCCGGCGGCCCAGATCCTCAACCCGCTGGGGGACACCTACGGCGATCTCGCCCCGGTCATCGCGATCCACCCGAAGACCGGGCACCCCTGGGCGGTGTGGCCGCAGAACGACGGCAACCGCAAGCGGCTGGTGATCTCCTCCTGGAACGGGACCGGGTGGACCGACCCGGTCCGCATCGCCCGCAGCGATCTGATGGGTTACGACCAGACCGAGCCGCGGCTGCTGTTCGACGCCTCGGGCGTGCCGTACGTTTTCTTCACCGAGGGGGCGAACGACCGGCGCATCCTGTTCGTCACGCAGGTGCGCGGCATCTGGAGCCCGCCTTTGCGCCTGAGCGCGACCGACGTGGACAGCCGCACGCCCCTGGCGGTGCTGGTCGGCGACGACATCCAGCTCTCGTTCCAGACCTCGGCGGGGACGGTCACGCGGATGCTGCCGACGACGTTCCTCGAGATCAGCGCCACCAACCTGATGGACAGCCCGATTCCGCCGGGATACCTGCCGGTGCCGCCGCCTCCGGGCGGCAATCCGTCGGACGAGCCGACGGACACGCACGTCTTCCGAAGGTAGAGCGTCGAAGCCCGATTCGAGGCCCGGTCAGTACGACCGGGCCTTTTCTTTTTCTCCCGCCGCGGGGGCGGTCGGTCCCTGGTGCCGGGCGAGCTGCAGCCTCAGCGCGTCGCACTCCTCGTCGAGGCGCTGCAGCTGGCGCCGCAGCTGCCGGTTGGCGATGCGGATCTTGATGCCGTCGATGATGCCGATGGCGCACGCGAACGCGATCCCGAGAATCGCGGCGGTCGCGATGACCGCCCCCATGGGGGCCGGGCCGGCGCGCCAGAGGATCAGGTTCACCGTGACGTCCTCGGTGTTGTAGATCCCCAGGACGAACAGCAGGATGAAGAAGAGGCAGACGAGAAGATAGACGAGGATGTTCATCGCTTGACCTCGAACCAGGCCAGCACTTCCCGCATGCGCCCCTGGGCCTGCAGGAGCGCGTCGATCACCTCGCGCACGGCGCCGCCGCCTCCGCACGCCGCGGTGACGAACGGCACGCGCCGCCGCACCTCGGGATGGGCGTCGGCGACGGCCACCGGCACGCCGACCCGGCGCAGGACCGGCAGGTCCACGAGGTCGTCGCCGATGTAGCAGACGTCCCGGTCGTCGAGCCCGAGCCTGCCGCGCACCTCCTCGTAGACGGCCCACTTGTCCCGGGCCTGCAGATGCACCTCCTCGACCCCCAGCTCCCGCGCCCGCCGGCGCACGCCGGCGTCGCCGCGTCCCGACAGGAACCCGCAGGGGAGCCCGGCGCGCCGCGCCAGGACGATCCCCGATCCGTCGCGCACGTGCCAGCGGCGCACCTCGCGGCCGTGATCCCCCAGCCCGAGGCGGCCGTCGGTCAGCACCCCATCGACGTCCATCAGCACCAGGGCGACGCGGCGCGCGCGCGCCCGGAACGGCGTCCGGCAGATCACCGCTGTCCTCGATTCTTTCGCTGGTTCAGTGCGCTTCGTCCGCTCAGAACAGCTGTGTCCGCCACAGGTCGTGCAGGTGCAGCACCCCCTCGACGCGCCGATCCGGCCCGACGACGACGAGCGAGGTGATCTTGCGGGCCTCCATCAGGCTCAGCGCCGCGGCGGCGAGGTCCTCGCGCGCGATGGTGACGGGGGCGCGCCCCATCGCCTCGTCCACCCGCATGCGGTGCGGGTCGCCGCCGCGCAGGAGCGCGCGCCGCAGGTCCCCGTCGGTGATCACCCCGGCGAGCGTTCCGGTTCCGGAGACGACCGCGGCCATGCCGAGCCGCCCCTGGCTCATCACCTCGAGCGCCTCGGACAGCGGGGCCCCTTCGCGCACCCGCGGGGCCGCGTCCCCCGAGTGCATCAGGTGGCCGACGGTGAGGACCTTGCGTCCGAGGCGGCCCCCCGGGTGG
>DATNEZ010000471.1:0-2904 GCA_035606645.1 Binatia bacterium | reverse complement strand
GCCCCGCCGCGAGTGCGGCCGCCGCTCCGCGGGTGCGCAGGAGGTTTTGGAGTTTGGAGGGGGCAGCGACCCTACTGGCGGCTGGTGAACCCGGAGAGCTGGTCTTCGAGGGACCGGGCGCGGGCGCGGAGGGTGGCGAGGGCCTCTCCGAGGTGGCGCGCCGTGGCCAGGTTCGAGGCGGCGACGGTCACCAGGCCGGAAAGCCCCTTGAGGACCTGCTCGGAGGCGTCGGCCTGCTCGGACGTGGCGCGGTGGAGCGACGCGACCATGCCGCCGACGTTGCCGATGGCGTGGGTGACCGAGCGCGAGCCTCGGGTCTGCTCGGCGGTCGCGCGCTTCACGTGCCCCGACATCTCCCGCATGTTCTCGACCGCCGACATGATCTGCTCGGAGCCGAGCGTCTGCTCGTTGGTCGCCTTCTTGATCTGAGCCACCATGTCGTGCACCTTGCCGACCGAGGCGGCGACCGCCTGGCTGCCGCGCGCCTGCTCGCGGGTCGCGCCGGCGATCTCGCGCACCCGGTCGGACGACTGCCGCGCCGACTCCAGGATCTCGCGCAGGGCCCGGCCGGCCTCGCGCGATCGCTCGGACCCCTCCTCGACCCGGCGCATCCCCTCCTGCATCGCGTCGACCGCCCGGCCGGTCTCGGTCTGGAACGAGCCGATCAGGTTGCCGATCTCCTTGGCGCTCTGCGCGGTGCGCTCGGCGAGCTGGCGGATCTCCTCGGCCACGACGGCGAAGCCGCGGCCGTGCTCCCCCGCCTGGGCCGCGATGATTGCCGCGTTGAGCGCCAGCAGGTTGGTCTGCTCGGTGACCTCCTGGATGACGTTCAGGATGAGGCCGATCTCCTGCCCTTTGCGGCCGACCGACTCGATCACGCCGCGGGTCTGCGACACGCTGCCGTAGATGCCGTCCATCCCCTCGATGGTCAGCTGCACGGCGCGCATCCCCTTCTCGGCGTTTCCCGCCACCAGCTCGGAGATCGCCTTGCTGTCGGCGGCGTTGCGCTCGACCTGCTCGATCACCCGCCCCATGCGCGTCATCGCCTCGGAGGTCTCGGCCACGAAGCGGTTCAGAAGCTCGACGTTGCGGTCGATCTCCTTGATCGAGGCGACCAGCTCTTCGGTCGTGGCGGCGGTGTCCTCCACCGACATGGTCAGGCCGTCCGCGTGTCCCGCGACCTCCTCGATGGTCGCCACCATCGCCAGGATCGACGAGGTCGTCTCTTCGGACGAGGCGGACAGTCCGGCCACGCCTCCCCCCGCGCTCTTGATCGAGCGCGCCATCGACTCCGCCGCCGCGACGGCGCGCTGCAGCGACTCCTGCTGGCCCGCCGTGCCGGAGCGGACGCCCTCGACCGAGGTCTCGATCGACTTGAGGGCGTCGTCCATTCGCTGCGTGTCGGAGCGCATGCCGGAGAACAGCCCCTCCAGGCGCTCCGACAGCGCGTCGATCGCCCCGCCAACCAGGCCGATCTCATCCGCGCTCTCCAGGCCCGCCCGCTGTTCCAGGTCGCCGGCGGCCAGCCGCCTGGCGACCCGGGCCACGGTTCCCGCCGGCTCGGCGACCAGCCGGCGCGCGGCCACGTGGGTCAGCAGGGTTCCGGCGAGCACCGCGAAGAGAACCGCCAGGGATGCCTCCCAGGCGAAGGCCCGGCGGGCGTCATCGAGCGTCGCCGCCGCGAAGGCGACCCGCACCTCGCCTGACTGCACGGGGGTCCGCGCCGCGATGGCACCTGCGTCGTCGCGCGATCCCGCCGCGCCCGGCCCCCGCGAGGCCGCACCGGCGGGTCTCGGGCCGAACCCCGAGCCCTCCGGCCCGCGCGAGGCGATCGCGCCCGGATCCATTCCCCCGGCCGCTATCCGCATGGGAAAGATGAAGACGTAGAGCGGCTCGCCCGAGACGCCCTGCACCCGGTCGTCCCTGCCGGCCGGGACCTGGGGCAGACCGCGCGTCGCATAGACCGGCCGTCGTCCGGACGATCCCCCCTCGGCCAGGAGGTTTCCGTCCCGGTCGACGATGTCCACGTGGACCAGGTCCCCCTCCCCCGCCAGCCTCGCGACCATCGCGGCCAGGCCGGAGGAGCCGGATTTCTCGAGAGAATCGCCCCCGGCCAGCGCGACGAGTCGGGCCAGGAAAAGGCCGCGCTGCCGCATCGATTCGAACGCCCGGCGGTCTATGAGGGTCGTTCCTGTCCAGATGAGCACGGCGCCCAGGGTCGCGATGAGGAGTCCGGCCCCCAGGACGAGCTTGCGGCTCAGGCCGAGGCTTCCCCGATCCTCATCGACCACGACGACGCGTCCGTTCCTGCGTCCGGCCATGCAACGGCTCCCTCGCTGACCCGCCCGCCCGGCGCCGGCGGCCGGACACACTTCAGGCAGGGCACGACGGGGGCTCAATATAGGGTCCGGCACCCGGGGGGGGCAACGCGGGCAGGGGGTAGCCGGGAGGAGGGGGGCCCGAGAGCCACGGGGCCCTCTGGCGCCTCCCGTGCGCCCGTGCCAGGACCCGCTTCCATGAGAAGAGCGGGGCGTAGGCCCTGTCGCGCACGAACCCCGGAACGACTTCCAGCGGATCGAGCAGCGCCACCGCCGCGATGTCGGCCAGGGTCATGGTCTGGCCGACCAGGTAGGGACCCGCGGCCAGCCGCGACTGAAGGTCGGCCAGGAGGGTGCGCAGGCGATCCCGGCTCTCTGCGGTCTCCCGCGGGTGGATGCTGAACTTGCGCCTGAGGCGCGGCTCGAGCAGCCGCAGGAAGGCTCCGTTCATCCAGCGGGCAGGCGGCCTCGACCAGAGAAGCGTCCCGAGGAGGAGGTCCCGGTTCTTGAGCGCGACGTCATAGGCGACCCGCCTCGCATCGGGGCCGAGCCACTGGTCGCATTCGCTCTCGAGGGCCAGGACCTA
>DATNEZ010000270.1:0-4437 GCA_035606645.1 Binatia bacterium | reverse complement strand
GGTCGAGCAGGTCCCCCACCGTCAGGGCCCCGATGATGTAGCCCTGAAGGACGATCGGCACGCAGCCGACCTGGAAGTACCGGTCGTCGAAGCGCATGACCGCGAAGTTCTGCGATCCCACGGGGGCGTCCTGGGCCAGGGCCCGGCGCACCACCGGCCACGATCCGAAGGACGTCCCGGGGGTGAGCCCGAAGCCGCGCCGGCCGCCGCTGGCCAGCACCCGCCCTTCGTGGTCGGTGACGATGAGCAGATCGCGCGCCAGCCCGGCGGCGATCTTCGCGGCCTCGGTCTCGACGGTCCCCAGGAGATCGGCCCGGGCGTGCGCGCCAGGGAGGGTCTCCAGGCGGTACGTCTCCATGGCCGCACGCAGCGTGGGGTTGTCGGTCATCAGGGTCGAGGTCCGGACCAGCTGCTCGAGGTCCCGCTCCTCCAGGCTCAGGAGCATGCGCTGGTGATGGGCCAGGGTCGACGCGAGAAGCTCCCGCGTGCTGCGGCGGATCTGCACGCTGATCGTCAGGAAGGCGGTGAGCACCGATACGGCGGTCAGGGCGGTGGTGAACAGGACGAGCTTCGTTCCCAGGCCGGCGGCGCGCCATCGCGATGTCACGCCCTAGGCCTCACTCACCGGACACGGGCCCCGTGAGGGGGATCCGGAAATTGACCACCGAGGCCTGCCCCGGCTCGATCCGGATGTCGTGGACCTGCGGCCGCGCCCGCTCGTGCCAGCCGACCGCCCGGTACGTGCCGGCCGGCAGGCCGTCGATCTGGAATCGGCCATGGGAGTCGGGTGTGGTGAAGAACGGATTGTCCAGAACCATGATGATGGCGCTCATGTCGGAATGGATGTGACAGAACACCTTCACGAGGCCCGGCTTGTCGAAACGCACCCCTTTCGCCTGCCCCTGCGGAAAGCGCCCCAGATCGAACGAGGCCGCCTTCGACAGGGAGAAGACGTTGTGGAAGATCGGGTCGGAGTTCGGAAACTCCACGGTCGATCCGCGCTGCACGGCCAGGACGTGCGGGAGGAACGTCGAGTTCTCCTGGCGCATCCGGAACGGGGAGGACGGCGGGGACGGAACCGTCACCCCTTCCGGGGTCGGCTCGAGGTAGATCACCACGTTCCGCAGCTCCTCCTCGCGGGACGGCTGGCCGGCCGCCACAGCGGGCTGGACGAAATCCGTGTAGAGGTTGAAGCGCATCTTCCGGGAGGACAGCTCGGGGCCCACCTCGACCGAGCCGGACAGCCGCCCGGATCGGCCCGAGGGCCGGTCCGCGTTGCGCGCCGGCTCTTCGGCGCGTTGAGGGGAGGCCATGGAAACGAAAAGGGCGGCGGCCGTCCCGAGAAGGGCAAGCCGCTGGAGCCATGGGAGACTCCGGGACTCGTGCCTGGGCCTGTTCATACGACTCCCGTTCAGGGTCAAATCCCCACTGGAATATAGGTTTGAAGGGGGTCTTTGCAACCTCGGCCGGGCCCGACTTCGGGTTGAATACAGAATCGTATTCAGGGGCGGTCGTGGGGGGGCCGATCGGGGTAGTTTTCGACCGACGCCGACCGCTTTCCGCCGCAGGAGGGGCACGTCGGGCCCTGAGGCCTGGCGGCGGTGACGACGAATCGAACAGGCGACGGAAGGAGACCGCCGAACGGGTAGCAGGTCAGCAGCGTCAACCGATCCTCGGGGGTGTCCGCGATCACCGCGACGTCGGTCGCGGCCACGACGCGGGTGCCGTCCACCACGTAGTCCCGGACCGCTTCGGCCGTGCGCACGCTGAGACGGTCACCCGGGCGCAGGTCCCGGAGAAACGCGAAGCCTCGATCGCGGTGGCCGGCGAGGACCGTATGGCCGCGGGCGTTCGGCAGGGCCGTTCCGTCCACGTGCCCCGTGCCGAACGCCAGCGATTCCCCGGTCGCCCCCCTGAGCACCACGCGCCGCACGCCCAGTCGCTCCACCTCGAGGACGGCGATCGGGCAGGTGTCGGCCCAGGCCCACGGCCGGTGCGGCCGGCCGTCCCTCAGATGCGCCTCGAGGGCGCGATCGATCAGGCGCTGTGCGAGGGCCGCCTTGGCTTCGACGTAGCCGTGCCGTCCCAGCAAGAGGCCCCCGGGGACGAGGAGCAGCAGCCCCGCCGCCAGAAGCCACGCGCGTCGCGACCCGGTCCCGCCCCCCGCGCGACCGGCCGGCGCGCTCACGTCGTCTTCCTTGCGCCGGCGAGAGCAAGGCTCCCGAGCCCGGCCAGAAGGATGCCGGCCAGGAAGAGGAGCGGCTCCATCGTCCCGCCCTGCGGCAGGTTCCCCATGAGGGTCGACCCGAGGGGGAGACCCGAGGCGACCTGCACGGGCAGGGCGTCCCCTGCCGCCGTCGAAAACTCCTCGACCGCCACCAGGCTGGTGTAGCGCGTCACGATGCCGAAGGGGATGGCCACGCCGATGACCGCCCGACGCACCGATTCCGGATCGGCGTTCTCGTGGAGCGTGTCCATGAGCGATTCGATTCGGGCGCGGGCCCAGCGTGTCGCCACGCCGTCCCCGCCGCCGCTTTCCTCCGCCCTGAGATCGAAGGCCAGGGGACCCTCGAGGGTGCGGCCGCGGAGCGTGACGCGGCGCACCGATCGCCCGCCGTCGATCCGGGCCGAGACGTACAGCGGCTCGCCGGCGTAGAGATCGGGCAGGGGGGAGGGGTAGGCGTCGGACGGCTCGATCCCGTCCCACTCCACGTGGAGGTCGGACATCACCGGCCGGTCGAGGCGGGCCAGGAAGGCCTCCACCCGGTTCTCCGCGGAATCGGAGGTGGCGATGAACTCGCACGTCCCGCGCCCGGCCTCCGCCATCTTGCGCATCAGGTAGCGGTTCGGCGCCGAGCCGATCCCGAGCGTGTGCAGGCGGGCGCGGCCGAGGCGCGCGCGCACGTCGCGCAGGATCGCGTCCTCGTTGTCCACCGCGCCGTCGGTGAGGAAGATCAGCCGCCGCACCCGGTCGTCGCCGGGCGTCCCCAACTTCTCCAGGGCGCGATCGAGCGCGATGTCGATCCGGGTCCCGCCGGTCGCCCTCAGGTCGCGCACGAAGCGCCGCGCCTCGTCGAGGTCGCGCCCGCCCGCGGGCACGAACGCCGGACGGAACTCGCGCACGGCGTCGTTGAATGTCAGGATGTTGAACGTGTCGCCGGGCCGCAGCCGATCGAGCGCCGCCAGGAGGGCCGTCCGCGCCTGCTCGATGGACGGCCCGTCCATCGACGAGGAGACGTCGAGAACGAAGAGCGTCTCCGTCGGCAGGCCGCGCCCGGCGCCGATCCCCTCGGCGGGCGGGAGGAGCATCATCAGGACGTATCGGCCGTCCTGCCGGTCTTCCGTGAACAGCGCCGCGAGCGGCGCGGGGCCGAGGAACGGCTCCCAGCGCAGCAGGAAGTCGCGATCGGCCGCGACCGTGTCTCCCGCCGGCTTCGCCACCAGGACCGCCCCCTCCCACCAGGTCTCGAGGGCGTGCGATTCGCTCTCGACCTTCCTGAGCGGCACGCCGGCGTCCAGGCGGACGACGATCCGGGCCCGCGGAGATCCCGATGCCTTCCGGGAGAAGGCCTCCGCCACCGGGCGGGAGCCTTCCGCCGTCCCCCCGGGCGAGAACCGCGGTGTGAAGGTCAGCGGAAAGACCAGGCCGAACGTCCCGCCGTCGTAGGATGCCTCCTCGAGGTACTCGAGCCGGACCTCGACCGTTTCGCCGGGGTTGATCCCGGCCGCCGACGTGGTGAACAGGTTCGGTCGCTCCTGGTCGACCAGGGCCGCCTTCCGCCCTTCCTCCTTGGCCTTGTCGTACACCTGCCTCGCCTCCTCGCGCTCCTTGATGACCGACACGATCCGCCGCGGGCCGATGCGCATCTCCATGCGCCGCACCGCCGCGCGCTCCGGAAGCGGGAAGACGTACAGGCACTCGATGACCTCGGGGGTCGGGTTCCGGAACGTCTGGGTCACGGTCCCGCGCACCAGGATGCCGGTGACCTCCAGCTCGACCGCGATGTCGAGCACCGGCAGGCTGACGAGCCCGCCGGGACTCTTCCAGAGGAGCTCGCCGGTCCCGGCCGTGTCGTTCTCCTGCGCCAGGGCCGGCACCAGCACGTTCCAGATGACCGCCAGGATAATCAGGGTCTTCAGCAGGGTCCTGTGCATGCGCGTCTCCTCCTTGGATGACACCGGAAGAAAGGCAATCCCGGTGCCATCGGGGGATGCGGGGAAGACGCCGGATCCGGCTCGGGATCTGCGCGCGGGCGTGTCCGTCCGGGCACGATCCGTGTCGGCCCGGCGACGGGATGTGCCCAAGTCCCGCGGAGACCTTCCGGATGCCGCGGCTTAGCGGGCCTGGTCCGCGGGGAGCCAGCCGTAGGCGGAGAGGAAGCGCTGGAGGCGCGGGTCGTCGGCCGACAGCGGGGGGATCCAGGTGCCGAGGAGGGT
>DATNEZ010000252.1:0-4837 GCA_035606645.1 Binatia bacterium | reverse complement strand
CCCAGCGCCCTTGCGCCGCACGCTGGTAATACTTCAGCGCCCACCTCTGCCCCCACGATCTCTCGATGCGCTTTGATGGAGTGGCGGATGCTGGGGCAGCGCGGCCTGCGTTTGCCGGGGCGTGCGAGACCTCGCGCCGGGGCCCGTCGCGCCGCTTATTGGCGCGACGGGTGGGCGTGAGGCGAGCCGAGGGGAGGTGTCGCGCAGCGACGCCGGACCCGTTCCCGGCGAGCGCAGGCCGCGCTGCCCCAGGTTCGTTGACACCCCTCGGACCGTGTGCTAGATTCGCGGTCCATTCCAAAGACGAAGCGCCCGGGCTGTTTGCTGAAACGATAAGTGCCGCGGCCACTCGGCCGGCGGCGGGTGCTGGGAGATCGCCAACTTGAAATTTGAAAAGCTGAACATCCCGCTCGAAGGGAAACGCATCGAAGTGGTCGAGGGGGCGCTGCGCGTGCCCTCCCATCCGATCCTGCCGTTCATCGAGGGGGACGGCATCGGCCCCGACATCTGGGCCGCCGCCCGCCGCGTGTTCGACGCCGGCGTCAAGAAGGCCTACGGCGGCAAGCGGCAGATCCACTGGTTCGAGGTGTATGCCGGCGAGAAGGCCCGCGACAAATATGGAGAATGGCTGCCGCAGGATACCTTCGAGGCAATCCGCCACTACACCGTGGCCATCAAGGGACCGCTGACGACGCCGATCGGCGGCGGCTATCGCAGCCTCAACGTGACCCTGCGCCAGGAGCTCGACCTGTACGCCTGCATCCGCCCCATTCGCTACTTCGACGGCGTGCCGTCGCCGGCGAAGAGGCCGCAGGACGTCGACCTGACCATTTTCCGCGAGAACATCGAGGACGTCTACGCCGGCATCGAGTGGCGCGAAGGGACCGAGAAGTGCCGCAAGGTCGTCGAGTTCCTCAACAGGGAGATGGGCTGCTCGATTCCCACCGACTCGGCCATCGGCGTGAAGACGATGAGCGTGCGCGGCAGCAAGCAGCTGGTGCGGAAGGCGATCCGCTACGCCATCGAGCGCAAGAAGCCGAGCGTCACCCTGGTGCACAAGGGGAACATCATGAAGTACACCGAGGGGGCCTTCAAGGAATGGGGCTACCAGGTCGCCAAGGAGGAGTTCCCCGAGTTCACCGTGACCGAGGAAGAGGCCTCCAGGACGGGGAAGCCGCCCGCCAGCAAGGTGCTGATCAAGGACCGCATCGCCGATTCGATGTTCCAGCAGATCCTGCTCCGCCCGTCCGACTACTCGGTCATCGCCACCCCGAACCTGAACGGGGACTATCTGTCCGACGCGGCGGTCGCCCAGGTCGGCGGCCTCGGGCTGGCGCCCGGGGCGAACATCGGCGACACCACCGCGGTCTTCGAGGCGACCCACGGCACCGCTCCGGCGTACGCGGGGCTGGACAAGGTCAATCCCGGATCGCTCATCCTGTCGGGCGCCATGATGTTCGAGTACATGGGCTGGCGCGAGGCGGCCGACCTGATCGTCGAGGGGATCCGCCTGGCGATCAAGACCCGGCGCGTGACCTACGACCTGGCCCGCCACATGGAAGGCGCCACGACCGTCAAGACCTCCGAGTTCGCCGACGTCATCGTGTCCAAGATCGAAGAAGCCCACTAGCCACCAACCGTCAACTTCGGGAGCGTTCATGCGCAAGAAGGTCTCGATCATCGGCGCCGGCAACGTCGGCGCCTCGGCCGCGGAGCGGATCGCCCTGCGCCGCCTGGCCGACGTCGTCATGGTGGACATCGTCGAAGGGCTGCCGCAGGGGAAGGCGCTCGACCTGAACGAGGCGGGGCCGGTCGACGGCTACGACGTCCGCCTGACCGGCAGCAACGGCTACGACGAGACGCGCGACTCGGACGTCGTGGTGATCACCTCGGGCCTGCCGCGCAAGCCCGGGATGAGCCGCGACGACCTGCTGCAGAAGAACTTCGAGATCGTGAAGAGTGTCACGCAGGAGGTGGCCCGCCGCTCGCCGCGCGCCATTCTGATCGTCGTCAGCAACCCGCTGGACGCCATGGCCTGGACGGCTCTGAAGGTCAGCGGCTTCCCGCGCGAGCGCGTCCTCGGGATGGCCGGCGTCCTCGACTCCGCCCGCATGCGCTTCTTCATCGCCGACGCCTTAGGCGTGTCGGTCGAGAACACCCACGCCTTCGTCCTCGGCGGCCACGGCGATTCGATGGTCCCGCTGCCGCGCTACTCGACCGTCTCCGGCATCCCGATCACCGAGCTTTTGCCCAAGGAGAAGATCGACGCCATCGTCCAGCGCACCCGCGACGGCGGCATCGAGGTCGTGAATCTCCTGAAGAGCGGCAGCGCCTACTACGCCCCTGCGTCGTCGATCGTCCAGATGGTCGAGGCGATCCTGCTCGACGAGCACAAGATCCTGCCGTGCGCCATCTACCTGAACGGCGAGTACGGCTACAAGGATCTCTTCATCGGCGTGCCGGCCCGCCTCGGGTCGCAAGGTCTCGAGAAGGTGATCGAGATCAAGCTCACCGCCGAGGAGAAGTCGGCGCTCGATCGCTCCGCGGAGTCGGTGCGGGAGCTGGTGTCGAAGCTGAAGGTGTGATCTCCGGAGCACTGCTCGCGTTCGGCAGGCCCAGGTCGGCGTCGGTGCTGCCGGCGATCTCGTCGACGATGCGGTCGATGGCGCGGTGCACGGTGTCGATGGTGCCTCGCGGCCGGTTGGCCAGGACGGCGAAGGCGAAGACCCGGCCGTCCCGGTTGGTAGCGTAGCCGGCGAGCGTCAGGGCCCCGGCGACCCGGCCGGTCTTGGCGCGCACGCGCCGGCGCGATCCCTCCCCTCCGAAACGCTCGTCCAGCGTGCCGTCGGCGCCGCCGATCGGCAGGGACGACATCAGGTCGGGGCCGATCTCGAAATCGGCCCGGGCGCGCGCCAGGACCTGGGCCAGAAGGCGCGCCGACACGCGGTCGTCGTCCGACAGGCCGGAGCCGTCGACCAGCCGCGCCCCCTCCAGGTCGACCCCGAGACCCGCGAGATAGCCGCGAATGACCTCCAGCCCGCCGGCGGTGGTCCCGGGAGTGCCGACGAACTGGGCGCCCAGCGTCTTGACCAGCATCTCGGCCATGAAGTTGTTGCTGTTCTTGTTCATGTCCCGCACGAGGTTTCCCAGGGGGCGCGATTCGTAGGCGTGGATCTCGCGCGCCTTCTCCGGCACGGCGCCGACCACGAGGTTGCCCCCGATCTCGATCCCCTCGCGCTTGGCGATCTCGCGGAAGGCGGTGAGGGCGTACTGCGGCGGCTCCTCGACCGCGCGGTTGAAGAACGCCGGGCCGCTGCCGCGCCTTATCGTGCCGCTGACCACGAGGCCGTTGCGGCCCCCCTCGAAGGAGCGGGTCACGGCGAGCGACGTCGGTCCGGCCGTCGTGAGGGCGCGGTTCATGACCTGGAAGTAGGAGGCGGCCGGCGACAGGGTCAGGTCGGGGCGCGCCCCCAGGATCGGCGACGGGTCGATGGTCACCGTGACCACGTTGAAATTGCAGGACAGGGCGCCGATCGGGGCGTTGTACCAGGAGTCGGCGGAGGGCTGCGGCCAGCCGGCCGGACGCCGGACGGAGTCGAAATACGAATCGTCGGCGACGAGGTCCCCCTCGACCTTGCGCAGGCCGAGGTTCGCCAGGCGCCGGGCGACCAGCCACCACGACTCCCCGACGAGATCGGGGGCGCCGCTCCCCTGGATGTACAGGTTCCCCGCGATCGATCCGGACCCGTCGATCGGCGTGTCGGCGTACAGGCTCGTGCGGTAGACGAACTCCGGCTTCAGGAGCGCCAGGGCGGCGGCGGTCGTCAGGACCTTCTGCGTCGAGGCGGGCTGCAGGGGCCGATCGGGCAGGCGCATGAAGACCGGCCGGACCTCGGGCAGCAACAGGACGGCGACGCCGGTCTCCTCCGGGTTGAGGGCGGGGGCGCGCATCATGATCGAGAGGCGCTCGGAGAGGGGCGTCTGTGCCGGGGGCGACTCGGGCGCCGCCGCGGCCCCTGCGGCGGGCCCGGTGCCGAACGCCACGATCAAGATGAGGATCGACAGGCTCACGGCAGGACCAGCCGCGCGATGACGCCTCTCGGCTGGGGGTGAAAACCTCGGCATCGCGACCAGGGCCTCAGGAAAGTAGGACACACGCATCGTAGCAGAGCAACAAAGGCCTGTCAAAACAACGGTTTGACACGATCCGGGCGCGATGCTATATAGGGGCGCGATGAAAATCCACGAGTACCAGGCGAAGCAGATCCTCAAGCGCTTCGCCATCGAAATCCCCAAAGGAGACGTCGCCTTCAGCCCGAAGGAGGCGCTCGCCATCGCCACCCGGCTGGGAGGGCGGTGCGTCCTGAAGGCGCAGATCCACGCCGGCGGCCGCGGCAAGGGGGGTGGCGTGAAGGTGGCCGCCGACGCCGACCAGGCGGAGAGCCTGGCGCGGCAGATCATCGGCATGACGCTGGTGACGCCGCAGACCGGGCCGCAGGGGAAGAAGGTCAGGCGGCTGCTGGTCGAGGAGACGGTCGCGATCGCCCGCGAGATCTACCTCGGGGTTACTTTGGACCGCGGCCGCTCGGTGCCGGTCGTGATGGCCTCGGCGCAGGGGGGGATGGAGATTGAAGAAGTCGCCCACAAGGACCCCAAGGCGATCCTGATCGAGCCGGTCGATCCGGTGATCGGCTTCCGTCCGTACCAGGCGCGGCGGATCGCCTTCGCGCTCGGCCTGGCGGGGGAGCAGGCGGCCGCGGCCGCCCGCTTGATGCAGGCCCTGGTGCGGGCCTACCGCGAGACCGACGCATCGCTGGCGGAGATCAACCCGCTGGTG
>DATNEZ010000248.1:0-7460 GCA_035606645.1 Binatia bacterium | reverse complement strand
CCGGCCTCGGCGTCCCCGACATGCGCGGGCGCATCGGGTCCCCCTCGTACTACACCTCCGATGAGGCGCTGGCGCTCAAGGACAACCAGTTCAGCGTGGAGATCGTCCGCCTCAAGGCGAAGCGCGGAACGATCGACACGGCCATCGTGGGCCCCCTGAACCAGCCGTTCTACGACTACGTGGTGGAGGACGCGGCGCGCGGCATGACGGGAGCGGACCGCGCGCGGGCGCGCGCCGAGGCGGAGAAGCGGCTCGCGGAGCGCGGCGTGGCGCGTCGACTCGACGTCCCGTTCCGCATCGAGGCGACCGGCGAGAACGTCACGATCGACCTGGCGGGGGCGCGCCAGACCCTCGGCGCCGGCTCCTGGAGCGACTGGTTCGTGGTCCCGATCCCGGTCAATCCGGTGGTGGATCGCGTGGCGGGGCTGACCGGGATCATCCGCTTCAAGCTGCTGTCGCTCTCGCCGGAGCTCCGGCTCTACGCGTCGCCCCTGAACTTCCATCCCCGCAGCCAGCCGATTCCGTTCACGGAGCCGAAGGGCTTCGCGCGCGACCTGGTCAAGGATTTCGGGCTGTTCAAGACGCTCGGCTGGCCGATCGACACGTGGTCCCTGCCCTCGGGCCTGACCGACGAGAGGCACTTTCTCGAGGACATGGAGGCGACGGTCACGAAGCAGGAAGAGATGATGCGGCGGTTCCTGGAGAAGGGAGAGGACCGCCTCTACGTCCAGGTGTTCGACTTCACCGATCGCGTCGGACACATGCTCTGGCGCCTGCACGACCCCGGCCACCCTCTGTACGACGCCCGTCTCGCGGAGCAGTACGCCGGAGAGATCCCCAGGTCCTACGAGCGCATGGACCGGATCGTCGGCGAGGCGATGCAGAGGATCGGGCCGACGACCGCGCTCGTCGTCTGCTCGGACCACGGGTTCGCCTCGTTCCGCAGGGGGATCAACTACAACACCTGGCTGGTCAAGAACGGGTTCATGACCCTGAAGGAGGGGAGCTCGACCGGCGGGAAGACCCTCGAGGACCTGTTCGACAAGGGGGAGCTGGGGGAGTTCTTCCGTTACGTGGACTGGTCGCGCACGCGGGCCTACGCCATGGGTCTCGGCAACATCTACATCAACCTGATGGGCAGGGAGCCGCAGGGGAGCGTCGTCCCCGGGCGCGACTACGAGGACACGCGCACGTCGATCGCCAGGAAGCTCGAGGACCTCGTCGACCCCCAGACCAGTGAAAAGCCCGTCACGCGCGTCTACCGGCGGGAGGAGATGTACGCCGGCTTCGACCCCCGTCTGATCCCGGATCTCCGCGCCGCGAACAGCGCGCACTACCGGATCGGCTGGCAGACCGCCCTCGGCGAGGTGCCGCCCCAGGTGTTCGAGGACAACCTGAAGGCCTGGAGCGGCGACCATTGCTCGAACGATCCGTCGATCGTGCCCGGGGTCCTGTTCAGCAACGCACGGCTCGCGGCCGAGGCCCCCGGAATCGCCGACATCTACCCGACGGTCCTGGCGCTCCTGGGAGTGCCGCCGGTCGGAGGAATCGATGGCCATTCGCTTCTGCGCTGATCGACTCATGCCGGCCGGGCTCCTGGCGCTTGCCCTGTGCGGCGCGCCGGGACGGGATCCGCTCCTGGCGGCGCCGGAAGGGGAGACCCGGCTCAAGGAGTCGCGGCGGCAGGAGGAGGAAGGCCGCCTCGATCGCGTGCGGCGGGAGATCGAAGAGCTCAAGGCCAGGCTCGCGGACGCGGAGGCGAGCGCCGGCTCGATTCTCGACTCGATCGAGGAGCTCGATCTCAGGATGGCGCTCCTGTCGCGCGAGTCCGAGTCGCTCCGCGACGACGTTGGACGCACCGCGGACCGCGAGCGGCAGGCGCGCCTGGAGGCGCGCGAGCTGGAGCAGCGGCTCGGGAAGACCGAGGCGGACCTGCGCGGCTACCTGCGGGAGACCTACAAGATCGGTCCGGCGAGATACCTGCGGGTGGTGGCGGCCGCGTCGGCCCCCTCCCAGATCGCCGCGGGCTATCGATCGATCGAGGCGCTGAGCCTTTCGGAGGCGCGGCGCATCGAGGATTACCGCGCCGATCGCGCCCGGCTGGACGTCGTGCTGGCCGATCTGGAGACGCAGCAGGCATCGCTCCGCGCCCTCCAGGCGGCCCTTCACGGCAAGGCCACGGACCTGCGCGAGGCGCGCAGCAGCAAGCAGTCGATCCTGACGGGGCTGCAGAAACGCCAGACGCTGCAGAAGGAAATGCTGGGGGACCTGGTCCAGGTGGAGCAGGAGGTCCGGGCCCTCCTGGATCGTCTTGCCCGCCCGGACCCCTCGGGACCCGTGCCGTCGCTGGGATTCGCCCGGTTCCGCGGATTGCTCGACTGGCCGGCGCGCGGCCGCCTCGCGGTGCCGTTCGGCAACATGCGCCATCCCCGGTTCAGCACCATCGTGCCCCACCCCGGCATCGACATCGCGTCGGCGCCGGGGCAGGAGATCCGGGCGGTCTTCGACGGGCGCGTGGTCTTCAGCGACTGGTTCAAGGGGTACGGCCAGATGGTCGTCATCGATCACGGCGACGGGTACCTGTCGGTGTACGGTCACGTCGACGAGCGCCTGGTCTCGGCCGGTCAGGACATCAAGAGGGACGACCCGATCGCGCGGTCCGGGGCGGGCGGATCGTTCGAGCAGCCGGGGCTCTATTTCGAGATCCGTCACGACGGCAGGCCCGAGGATCCGGCGGGCTGGCTGCGGGGCGCGCCCGGCCGGGTGGCCGAGCGGAAACCCGTCGTTCCGCGTGGCACGCGGGACTCGCGAAAGATACCTTAAGGACGATCGGAGGACTGATGAAGATCACGACCGACAGAAAAGTGATGCTGGTCCTGACCACGGCGCTCGTGCTGTTCAGCGTGTCCGGCGCGATGATGGGACGCGTGGTCGCCGTCGAGGGGACCTACAGCTATCTCAAGCTGTTCAACGAGGCGCTGTATCTGATCGTCCACAACTATGTCCAGCCCGTGCAGCTGGACAGCCTGATGGAGGGGGCGTACCGGGGCATGCTCGAATCCCTCGATCCGGCCAACGAGTACCTGACGCCCGTCCAGTACGAGAAGGCGTTCAAGGGGGACGGCGGCGGTCCGGCGGGCGCCGGGCTCACCCTGTCCAAGAGGCGCGGCTACCTCGTGGTCGTGTCGGTCCAGTCCGGCTCGCCCGCCTCGGAAGCAGGGATGCAGACCGGGGACGTGGTGGTGATGATCGACGGTCGATCGACCCGCCACATGGGAGTCTGGGAGGCCACCCGTGCGCTGCGCGGCAAGCCGTCCACCAAGGTGACGCTCAACATCAGCCCGGTGGCCGCGGCGGGGCGGAAGACCATCGAGTTGACCCGGAAGACCCTCGCGGCGCCGGCCCCCAGCGGCGTCTTCGAGGCCCCCGACGCAGGGGTGGTAAGGCTCGCGGCCCTGCAGGAGGGGGACGCCAAGCGGCTGGACCAGGCGATCGCCGGCCTGAAGAAGCGCGGCGCGGCGCGGCTCCTGCTCGATCTGCGCGGCTGCTCCTCGGACAGCCTGGCCGAGGGGATCGGCGCGGCCAGCCTGTTCATCGACTCGGGGACGATCGTGACGGTGAACGATCGCTACGATGGCGACAAGGCCTACAAGGCGGACGGCAGGCGCCGCGCCTGGAGCGGCCCGCTCGTGGTCCTGGTCGACGAGGGGACCTCGGGCGCCTGCGAGGTGCTGGCCGCGGCCCTGCGCGACGATCGGAGCGCCCCGATCGTGGGCAAGAAGACCTGGGGTGAGGGGGCCGTGCGGGCCCTCCTGCCGCTGCAGCAGGGCGACGGCGTCATCCTGGCCACCGGAAAGCTCCTGTCCCCCTCGGGCAAGGAGTGGCACGGACAGGGGATCCAGCCCGACCTGGCGATCGACGGCCGCCTGACGGACTCGGACGACACGCAGCTGAAGAAGGCGATCGAGTACCTGCGAGGGGTCTCGCGACCGGCCGAGCGGAACGCCGCCTGAACTCCCGCCCGCACCCGTGGCCGATTCCGGCCACGGGGCCTATATTGACACGCGTGCCCCTGTCGCGCCTGGACCGGCGCCCGGGGTGAGGACTGCGCGTTCCCGGATCGTCCCGGCTCCCGCGGGACGGGAAGAGTCGAGCAGCGGATGGCGATGCCGAAGGCGATCGGTCGCTACGAGATCCTCGAGGAGATCGGACGGGGATCCATGGGCCTGGTCTACAAGGCCCGCGACCCCCGGATCGGCCGCATCGTGGCGCTCAAGACCATCGCCTTCTCCTTCCCGCTCGGCCCGAACGAGGAGGAGGAGTTCCTCCACCGCTTCTATCACGAGGCCCAGGTCGCCGGCCGGCTGAACCATCCTCACATCGTCACCATCTACGACGTGGGGGAGAAGGGCGCAGGCGAGGACGCGTACATCGCCATGGAGTACGTGACCGGCACCAACCTGCACGACCTCCTGGCGGGCGGGGGCCGCCTGCCGCTCGCGCAGGTCGCCGACGTGATGGAACGGCTGGCGCAGGCGCTCGATTACGCGCACGAGAACGGCGTCGTTCACCGCGACATCAAGCCGGCGAACATCCTGTTGACCGAGAACGGCCAGCCGAAGATCCTCGATTTCGGCATCGCCCGGCTCGTGGCCGGGGGCCTGACCCGGCCCGGAAAATTCTTCGGAACGCCGAACTACATGTCTCCCGAGCAGGTCATCGGCGGCGAAGTGGATGGGCGCTCCGACGAGTTCTCCCTCGGAG
The DNA here is from genome assembly GCA_035606645.1 of Binatia bacterium. Lineage (GTDB taxonomy): Bacteria > Acidobacteriota > Polarisedimenticolia > Gp22-AA2 > Gp22-AA2 > Gp22-AA3. Next base: position 2,696 of record DATNEZ010000248.1, on the reverse strand, counting down.
TGATCCTGTACCAGCTCCTCACCGGCGAGAAGCCGTTCGTCGGAGACAGCGTGACCGCCATCTCCTACCAGGTGGTCAACGTCGATCCGCCTCCTCCATCGAAGCTGAATCCGGCGCTCCGGCCGTCGTTCGATCGGATCATGCGCAAGGCGGTGGCCAAGGCGGCATCGGATCGCTACGCACGCTGCCAGGACCTGGCCGCGGACCTCAGGTCCGCCGTGGATCAGTGGCGCGAGACCGCGAAGGAGTCGGAGCCTCCCACCCTGGTGTCCCGCGAGGACGGCAAGGCAGGGGCGTCCGAGCCGGCCTCCATCGGGGCCCGCGGCATCGTCTTCCTGGCCCCCCGACTCGCGCGGCTGTTCGGCCCCGGGGGATCCCCGCTCGGGATCGGCTGGATCGCCTTCCTGGTCTGCCTGGTCCTGCTCGCGTCGGCGCCGTTTCTCCTGTATCGCGCTCCTTCGGGAAAGGCCGGGTCTCAACCCCTGGGCATCCTGACGCCCGTGCCGGCGGTCGCGGGGGGACGAGCCGCCACGGGAACCCTCGCGGGGCTCTCCGGCGCCCCCGGGGTCGCGAACGAGGCGGCGGCCCAACCGGCGAGCCTGCGCCTGACCATGCTGCATCGATTCGAGTCGGGACGCATCGAGGTCCGCCTGGACGGAGCGCCGCTCCTGGACGAGAGGCTCAGGGGCTCGTCAGGCAAGAGCCGTTTCACCCGGACCCTGGGTGTGTCCTCGGGTTCCCATCGCGTGGAGGTTCGCGTCGTGTCGGGAAAAAGCTTCGACGACATCGTCGGCGTCCAGGGGGATTTCCGGCCCAGGGAGCAGAAGACCCTGACCGTTTCGGTCAGCACCATGACCAGGCGCCTGAAGGCCCGCTTCGACGAGGCCCCGGCCGGATCGGCCCGCCCATGAAGGCCGCTCGCTGCTCCCGGACGGTCCTCCTGGGTGCCGTCCTGTCCCTGGCGTCCCGGAGCGCCGCCCCGGCGGCGACCGTCCCGGCCGCCCCGATGCCGGCCCAGCCGGAAGCGTATTTCCATTACTCGCTGGCGCAGCAGATGATTCTCGAGCGCGACTACCTCAGCGCCCTGGAGCAGCTCGAGTATGCCGCCCGGACCGACTCGTCCCCCTCGCTGCTCCTCGAGCTGGCGCAGCTGAAGTTCTCGCTGGCCGACCTCGCCGGCGCCTCGGCTCTCGCCGAGAAGATCGTCGCCGCCAATCCGGGCATGGCGCCGGCGCAGAAGCTGCTCGGAGACATCCACCTGAGCCGGGCCCGCGAGGGCGGGGACGCCGAAGTCCAGATCGGGGAGGCCATCGAAAGGTACCGCGCCGCCCTCAGCGCCAATCCCGGCGAGCCGGAATCGTGCCGCGCGCTGGCCGAGCTGTACTACCACACCGGCCGGCTGAAGGAGGCGGGGGAGACGATTCTCGAATTCGGCCGGGGGCAGCCGCTCGATCAGGCCCTGTCCCTGCTGTTGGGGAAGGTCTATGCGCGGACCGGCCGTACGCAGGAGTCGGAGAAGGTCCTGTCCCGGCTGGTGGCGCGCTCGCCCGGAAACCTGGAGGCGCTAGACGCCCTGGCCGCCGTCCTGGAATACGAAAAGAAGTACGACGAGGCGATCGCCCAGTACGCCGCCCTCCTGGAGCGATCGGCCGATTCCGCCTACCTCCACGGGCGGATCGGGTCGCTCCACCTCCTGGCGGGCCGGAACAACGAGGCGATCCAGGAGCTGCTCCAGGCCCTGGCGCTGGACCCGGAAGACACCCGGAGCCTTCTCTCGCTGGCCCAGGCCTACGAAGCCGCGGGCAACACGGGCGAGGCGATCGCCGCCTGCGATCGTCTGGTCAAGAAGGAGCCGGCGAACCTCGAGGCCCGCTTCCAGATGGCACGGCTCCGGCAGAAGGACGGCGAGGTGGAGACCGCGCTCAGGCAGTACCATGAGATCATCGATTTCGCCAGCGGCCGGGGAGCGGTGAGCGACCGGGAATCGGCGGTCCTGGCCCTGACCTATTCTCAGATCGGCCTCATGCAGCTCGACCGCAAGAAGTACGGCGAAGCCAGCGACTCGTTCGTCCAGGCGCTCAACTCCGCCGGCGATCCCGGTCCCGAGCTGTTCCTTCTGCTGGCGAGGTCCGAGCTGCTCGCCGGGAAGCCGGACGAGGCGACCCGCGTCGCGGTCGAGACCGAGCGCCGGTTCCCGGACGATCTCGACGCCAAGGTGTTCAGCGGGGAGATCCTGGTGGCGACGGGAGACGAGGCGGGGGCGCGGTCGCGCTTCAAGGCCGTGATCGATGGCGCGGGGGGAACCCCCGAGGTGTACGCCCGCGTCTCCGAGGCCTTCCTGCGCCAGAAACGCTTCCAGGCGGCGGACGCGGTCTTGCAGGAGGCGACCGGGCGGCACCCGGCGGACGACGGCCTGCTGTTCGCGCGCGGCGCCGCCCTGGAAAGGCTGGGAAAACAGGCCGATGCGGAGCGATTCCTGGCCAGGGCGATCCGGATCAATCCGAAGAACGCCATGGCGCTGAACTACCTCGGGTACATGCTGGCCGATCGGGGCACGAAGCTGACGGAGGCGGTCGGGTATGTCGAGCGCGCCCTGCAGATCAATCCGACGAGCGCCGCCTACCTGGACAGCCTGGGCTGGGTCCTGTTCAAGCGCGGCAAGGCCAAGGAGGGCCTTCCCCACCTTCAGCAGGCCG
>DATNEZ010000243.1:0-10325 GCA_035606645.1 Binatia bacterium | reverse complement strand
GGTCCGGATGCCGCGCTCGCACAGCATGACGTCGCGGTTCCCTCCCGCCATGATGTACTCGGCCGACAGCAGCCACTCCTGGATAGTGGCCGACAGGCCACGCTTCAGCATGACCGGCTTTTTCTGCCGGCCGAGCTCCTTCAGGAGGTTGAAGTTCTGCATGTTGCGCGCCCCGACCTGGAGAATGTCGGAATAGGAGGCCACCAGCTCGACCTGGTTGGTGTCCATCACCTCGGTGACCACGTAGAGGCCGTGCCGGTCCGCCACCTTGCGGAGGTGCCCCAGCCCCTCCTCTCCGAGACCCTGGAAGGCATAGGGAGACGTGCGCGGCTTGAAGGCGCCGCCGCGCAGGATGCGCGCGCCGTACCGCCTCACGGAGCTGGCGATGATGTCGAGCTGCTTCTCGCTCTCCACGGCGCATGGGCCGGCCATCATGATGATCTCGCGCCCGCCGATCGCCACGTCGCCGAGCCGGATGACGGTGTCCTCGGCCTGGAACGTGCGCCCGGCCAGCTTGTACGGCTCGGTGATCTTCACGACCTCGTGGACGCCCGGCATGATCTCGAACTCCCTGGGATCGAGCGGTGTCTTGCTCGCCCCCACCACACCGATGACCGTCCGGGTGGATCCGGTCGAGCGGTGCGCGTCGTATCCCTTCTGCGTCAGGGAGGCGATCACCTTCTCGATCTGGTCCTCGGTCGCGTGCCCGTTCATCACGATCACCATGGGCGTTCCCTCGCTCCGTAGTACTTCCGGATGTCCCGGAAGCCGATTCAGTCCTTCGAGTCCCCCGGCCCGCCGGCGGCGCTCCGGTCTGTCGCGATGCGCTCGATGCGCCGCGACTCGTCGATGATTCTCTCGAACAGCCGGCGCAACGCCTCGGAGTGCAGCGGGCCGCCGTTCGTCCTCTGCACGTTCCCCAGGACCTCTTCCTCGCGCGCCGGCTGGTAGATCGGCAGGCCGCGCTCCTGCTTGATGCGCCCGAGCGCGATGGCGCAGCCGGCTCGCTCGTTCAGGAGCCGCACCATCTTCCGGTCGATCGCGTCGATCCGGCGGCGCAGGTCGTCCATCGCGTCGGGCCGTCTGCCCGCCGCCTTCACCGATCGCCGCGTCCCCTTCCGCTCCCCCCGGCGCGCCATGTCGTCAGGTCTCCCGGGGGACCGACAGGGACCGGCAGAACGTCTCGACGCGATCCTCGAGATCGGGCGCCGCCGCGTGCTCCTCCACCAGCCGCACGAGGGCGCTCCCCACCACGACCCCGTCCGCGAAGGAGGCGATCGATCGGACCTGCCCGGGGCGGCCGATGCCGAACCCCACGGCAATGGGCAGCCGGGAGGCCTGGCGGGCGGCGCGCACCTGCCCGGCCAGCTCGGCGGGAAGCTCGTCGGACACCCCCGTAACCCCCGTCCGCGAGATGAAGTAGATGAACCCCGTCGACAGGCCGCCCACCGTCTTCACCCTCTCCGGCGACGAGGTGGGGGCCAGGAGACCGACGAGGTCGACCCCCGCCTTGCCCAGGGCTCCCCGCAGCTCGTCCGCCTCGTCCAGGGGCAGATCGGTGACCAGGACCCCGTCGACCCCCGAGCGCGCCGCCTCGAGGGCGAACGCCTCCACTCCCATCCGGTGCACCGGGTTGTAGTAGGTGAACAGGACGACGGGAGGTCCGCCGTCCCGGCGCAGGTCGGCTGCCAGCCCGAGGCAGGATCGCAGGGTGACGCCGTGACGGAGCGCCCGCTCCGCCGCCCGCTGGTTCACCGGACCGTCCGCGATCGGATCCGAGAACGGCACCCCGATCTCCACCAGGTCGGCGCCGCCGCGCCGGAGCGCGCCGACCAGTCGGCGGGTGGTCGCCAGGTCGGGATCGCCCGCCGTGACATACGGGATCACCGCGCAGCGGCCGGCGCCGCGCGCCGCCGCGAAGGCGGCCGCGATCCGGCCTTCCGGGCGTCCCTGGCTCGCGCTCACAGATCCCCCGCCTCCTCCCCTTCCCGGCGGGCCACCTGGGACACGTCCTTGTCGCCGCGGCCGGACAGGTTGACGATGACCCGCTCTCCCAGGCGGCCGTCCGCGCCCTCGCGGAGGAGCCACGCGACCGCGTGCGCCGACTCCAGCGCCGGGATGATCCCCTCCATCTCGGCCAGGGCGTGGAACGCCGCGAGCGCCTCGTTGTCCGAGACGTGCGAGTAGGTGGCGCGGCCGGTATCGCGCAGGTGCGCGTGCTCCGGCCCGACGGCGGCGTAGTCGAGGCCCGCCGAAATGGAATGCGTCCCGACGATGTTCCCGGCCTCGTCCTGAAGCAGGAATGTCCGCGTCCCCTGCAGGATCCCCAGGCTGCCGCCGGCAAACCGGGCGGCGTGGCGCCCCGGCTCGAGCCCGGTGCCCCCCGCCTCGACGCCGATGAGCTTCACCGCCGTGTCGTCCAGGAAGGCGTGGAACAGCCCGATCGAGTTGCTCCCTCCGCCCACGCAGGCGATGAGCGCGTCCGGCAGGGCCCCCTCGGCCTCCAGGATCTGCAGGCGCGCCTCGTGGCCGATCACCGACTGGAAATCCCGCACCATGGCCGGATAGGGGTGCGCCCCCAGGACCGAGCCGAGGACGTAGTGCGTGTCCCTCACGTTCGTCACCCAGTCGCGCATCGCCTCGCTGATGGCGTCCTTGAGCGTGCGGCTTCCGGCGCCGACCGGCCTCACCTCCGCACCGAGGAGCTTCATCCGGTAGACGTTCAGCGCCTGGCGCCGCATGTCCTCCTCGCCCATGTAGACAACGCAGCGCATGCGGAGGAGGGCGGCCACGGTGGCCGCGGCCACGCCGTGCTGGCCGGCGCCGGTCTCGGCGATCAGGCGCGTCTTCCCCATGCGACGCGCCAGGAGCCCCTGGCCGACCGTGTTGTTGATCTTGTGCGCCCCCGTGTGCGCCAGGTCTTCGCGCTTCAGGTACACCCGCGTCCGCCCCCCGAGGCGGGCCGCCAGGTTGTCGGCGCGGTACAGGGGAGTCGGGCGCCCGACGTAGGTCCTCAGGCAGTGGTCGAGCTCGCGGTGGAACCCCGGGTCGGATCGCGCCTCCCGCCAGGCCGCTTCGAGCTCGAGCAGGGGGCTCATCAGCGTCTCGGGAACGTAGCGCCCGCCGTAAGGGCCGAACCGTCCTCGATCGTCGGGGGTCTTCATGCCCGCCTCACGCACGCCATGAACTCCGCCAGGAGCCTCCGGTCCTTGCGGCCCGGGGCGCTCTCGACCCCGCTGTTGACGTCCACGGCGTACGGCCGGGCCGCCTCGATCGCCGCGGCCACGTTGTCTGGCGTGAGGCCGCCGGCGACGATCACGCGGCCGTACGCCGACACCTGGCGCGCGATGCTCCAGTCGAACGTCTGCCCCGTGCCTCCCCGCCTGCCGGGGACGTGGGCGTCGAGGAGCGACGCGCCGCAGCGATAGAGACGCACCGACTCCGGCCGGAATTCGGGACCCACGCGGTGCGCCTTGTACCACGGGAAGGCGATCCCCTGGCACGCCTCCGGCGGCTCGTTGCCGTGCAGCTGCAGGCAGTTCAGCCCCGCGAGCAGGGCCGTCGCCTCCATCACCGCCGGCAGCTCGTCCGCGAACACGCCGACGCGCGTCACGAAGGGAGGGAGCGCGGCGCAGATGTCCCGCGCCCGGTCGGCCGCGATCCGCCTGGGGCTCCCCTCGACGAAGTTGAAGCCGAAGGCGTCGACCCCGAGCTCGAGCGCCAGGAGCGCGTCCTCCAGCCGCGTGATGCCGCACAGCTTGACGCGCACGCTCACCGCCGCCCCCCGATCAGGGCCCGCAGCGCCGCGCCCGGGTCCGCCTCGCGCATCAGCCGCTCGCCGACGAGGACGGCGTCGTATCCCGCGCCGCGCAGCCGCTCGATGTCCAGCGGCGACTCGATCCCGCTCTCGCTGACCTTCAGGATCCCCGCGGGCAGCCGCGGAGCGATCCGAAGCGAGTTCTCGATCGACACCGTCATGGTCGCCAGGTCGCGGTTGTTCACGCCGAGGATCGCCGCGCCCGCGCCGAGCGCCCGTTCGGCCTCCTCCTCCGAGTGCACCTCGACCAGGGGCTCCATGTGCAGCGAGCGCGACACGCCGATCAGCGTGCCGAGCTCCCTGGACGTGAGGATGCGCGCGATCAGGAGGATCGAGTCCGCGCCGAGGACGCGGCTCTCGTAGACCTGGTACTCCTCCAGGATGAAATCCTTCCTGAGGACCGGGACCGAGACCGCGCGCTTCGCCTCGCCGAGGTGCTCGGGGGCGCCGAGGAAGAACCCCGCCTCGGTGAGCACCGAGAGCGCCGCGGCGCCCGCCTGCTCGTACATCCCGGCGATGGCGGCCACGTCGGCCCCCGGCTTGATCTCCCCCCTGGACGGGGAGGCCCGCTTGATCTCCGCGATGACGGACATGCCCGCCGCGCCCCGCAGCGCCTGGGACAGATCGCGCGGGGGCAGCGCCGTGGTGGCCAGCTCGATCATGCGCCGCACCGGCGATTCCGCCTTGTCTCGCGCGATCTGCGCGCGCTTGGCCTGGACGATCCGCTCGAGAATGTCCATGTCACCCCACCGGTCCGCAAAGGGTCCGCAGGCGCTCCACGATGCGCCGCGCCCCGCCCGAATCGATCGCCTCGGCCGCCTGCGCGACCCCCTCGCGCAGGTCCCCCGCCCGCCCCGCCACGAGGAGCGCCGCGGCGGCGTTGATGAGGACCACGTCGCGGCGCGGCCCCCGCTCCCCCGAAAGGACCGCGCGCGCGATCGACACGTTGCGCTCCACGTCCCCTCCGGACAGATCCTCCAGGCGGGCGCGCGCGAGCCCCGCCTCCTCCGGCTCCAGGCTGCCGATCGTCACGCGGCCGTCCCGCAGCTCCGCGAACCGGGTGGTCGCATGCAGCGTGATCTCGTCCAGGCCGCCGCCGTGCACCACCATCGCGCGCTCCGACCCGAGGGCCCTGAGCACCTCGGCCACCGGGCCCAGCCGCGCCGGGTCGAACACGCCGAGCAGCTGGTGCCGGGCGCCGGCGGGGTTGATGAGGGGTCCCAGGAGGTTGAAGACGGTGCGCACGCCCAGCTCGCGGCGCACCGGCCCGGCGTGGCGCATCGCCTCGTGCAGCGCCGGCGCGTAGAGAAATCCGATCCCGACCTCCTCGAGGCAGCGCTCGACGACGGCCACGGGCACGTCCACCCGGATGCCGAGCCCTTCCAGAAGATCGGCGCTGCCGCAGCGGCTGCTGACCGATCGGTTGCCGTGCTTCGCGACCACAACACCCGAAGCGGCCACGACGAACGCCGCCAGCGTGCTGATGTTGAAGGTCCCGGCGCCGTCCCCTCCCGTCCCGCACGTGTCGAGGATCACCCGGGCGCCGCAGCGCACGCGCGTCGCCCGGGCGCGCATGACGCGCGCGAACGCAGCGATCTCCGGGACGGTCTCGCCGCGCATGCGCAGCGCCACCAGGAAGGCGGCCAGGCGCGCGGGGGCCACCCGGCCGTCCATGATCGCCTCGAAGGCGGCCGCCGCCTCCGTGTCCGTGAGGGCGCCGCCCTCCACCACCCGCGCCAGGACCGCCTGCACGGCGTCCTCCGTGGCCATCATGCCGCCCATGGCCGGTCCAGGAAGTTCTTCAGGAGATCCTTGCCGTGCAGCGTCAGGATCGATTCCGGGTGGAACTGCACCCCTTCGGTGGGGTGCGTCCGGTGCCGCAGGCCCATGACGACGCCGTCCTCGGTGCGCGCCGAGACCTCCAGGACCCCGGGCACGCTGTCCGGCTCGACCACCAGGGAGTGATACCGCGTCGCCTCGAAGGGATCGGGAAGGCCGGCGAAGAGCGTCCTGCCGTCGTGCCGGATGAGGCTCGTCTTGCCGTGCATCAGGGTGGGGGCGCGCACCACGCGGCCTCCGAACGCCTGGCCGATCGCCTGGTGCCCGAGGCAGACGCCGAGGATGGGGACGCGACCGGAGAAGGCGCGCACCGTGTCCAGCGTGATCCCCGCGGCGTCGGGCGTCTTCGGGCCGGGCGAGATCACGATGGCCCGCGGCCCGCGCGCGGCGAGGCCGTCCACCGTGATCCGGTCGTTGCGGTACACCTCGACCTCGGCGCCGAGCTCCTGGAGGTACTGGACCAGGTTGTAGGTGAACGAGTCGTAATTGTCGATCACCGCGATCACGCGCGCGCCTCCGCCCGCTCGATGGCGTCGATCATCGCCCCGGCCTTGCTGAGGCACTCGCGGTGCTCCGAGGCCGGGTTGGAGTCGGCCACGATGCCGGCCCCGGCCTGCACGTGCGCCACGCCCCGCGACATGACGGTGGTGCGGATGGTGATGCACGAGTCGAGGTTCCCGGAGTAGTCGATGTATCCCACCGCCCCGGCGTACGGGCCGCGCCGCGTCGTTTCCAGCTCCTCGATGATCTCCATGGCGCGCACCTTGGGGGCCCCGGACACGGTGCCGGCCGGGAAGCAGGCCAGAAGCCCGTCGAACGCGTCCTGGCCCGGGCGCAGCCTCCCGCACACTTCCGAGACCAGGTGCATGACGTGCGAATAGCGCTCCACCGCCATGAAGCGCGTCACCGCGACGCTCCCCGCCCGGCTGACGCGGCCCAGGTCGTTGCGCCCCAGGTCCACCAGCATCACGTGCTCGGCACGCTCCTTCGGGTCCGCCAGAAGGCCCTCTTCCTGCCGCCGATCCTCGTCCTCGTCGCGGCCGCGCGGCCGGGTCCCGGCGATCGGCCGGGTGCGGATGCGATCCCCCTCGACCCGGACCAGCATCTCGGGCGAAGCCCCCGCCAGGCTGACCTCGCCGAAGTCGAGGTAATACATGTAGGGCGACGGGTTGATCCGTCGCAGCGCCCGGTAGATGGAGAAGGGCGACGCGGCCGCCCGCCGCTCGAAGCGCTGGGACAGCACGACCTGGAAGATGTCGCCGGCGCGAATGTAGTCCTTCGCCCGGCTGACGCTCTTCTTGTAGCGCGCCTCGGAGACGTTCGATCGCCAGCGCCCGCGCTTCCATGCCCGGCGCGCCTCGGGGGGGGCCGGCCGGCGCAGGAGCCGCTCGATCCCCTCGATCGTCCGGCGCGCCGCCCGGTATCTCGAGAGGAGCGGGCCGGCCCCGAGGCGACGCCCGTTCTCCTCGGTGCGGATGTTGGAGACGATCTGGATGCGCTGCTTCAGATGGTCGAAGGCCAGGACGGTGTCGTAGATCCCGAACAGGATGTCGGGGACCTTCAGATCGTCCTCGATGCCGTGCGGCAGGCGCTCCACCAGGCGGACCACGTCGTACGACAGGTAGCCGACGGCGCCGCCTGTGAAGCGAGGCAGATCGGGGAAATGCACGGGACGGTGCCGCGCCATGGCCTGCCGCAGGGCCTGCAGCGGCGGCCCGCCGTCGCCCTCCCCTCCCACCGTGGCGCGCACGACCGCCGACGGGTCGCGGCCCAGGAACGAGTAGCGCGCGATCGCCTCGCCCCCCTCCACCGACTCGAGGAGGAAAGGCTGCCGCGCCCCGCGCGCCAGACGCAGGAACGCCGCCACGGGCGTGAGCAGGTCGGCGCCGATCTCGCGGCTGAGCGGGATGATGTTGCCCCGGCGGGCGAGGTCTCCGAGGTCCGCCGGGTGGAGGTTGAACCCGTCCTTCACGGCGTCTCCCCCGACTCGTCCTTGTCCTTCTCCAGGATGCCGAGCGTGCGCGGCACCTCGAACACGACCTGGATCGGCTCCTCGATCTCCTTCACCTTGAAGAGCAGCCGCAGCGGCACGCCGTTCAGTCCGGACTCCGGGATCGGGAAGTAGATGACGTCCTCCATGTAGCCGTGCGGCGGCAGCGTCACCTGCTCGATCAGGAGCGACCGCCTGGCGGAGGAGGGATAGAAATCGCTCGGGATGTAGGTCATCAGCGCGACGCCACCCGCCGTGAACTGGCGGTTCTGCACGAACAGCCGCCGGTCGAGGTCGAGCCGGCCGTACTTCCCGGCCACCTCCCGCGCCGGGGCGATCGAGTACTGCCGTCCGAGCGGATCTTCGAGCGTGAACGCCTCGCGCGTGACCGTGAACGTCGCCTTCGATTTGTTCGCGACCTGCACGAAGAGCGGGAAGTACGCCTCCTTGCGGATGAATCGCGCCCCCTCGACGCCGACCACCAGGATCGCGACGCTTCCCTCCTCCTTGTAGTTGAACGCGCTCAGCTTGTCGCTGTAGGGGGACACCACGTTCGTGTTCCGTTCGAGGGACATGCAGCCGCCGAGCCCCGCCGCCAGGGCGGCGGCGAGGAGCGACCTGGTCCAACCGAATCCCGCGATCCTGCGCATCGTCAGCCTCGTCATGTCACGTCTCCCGATGGTCCGATCCCGCCGAGCCGGCGACCCTGGCGGCGGGACGGACGATCCCCCGCGCGGCCGGCGCCTTCCGGAAAGGACGGGACGGAGCGGCCCCGCCGGCTCTCCGGTCAGCGCCACCAAAAGTAATGGTTTGTATGGTGGAACAGGGGTTTGTGACGGGTCGGCGCCGTCTCGCGGAGCGCGAGGTCCACAAAGTCGTCCTCGCCGATGGGCCGGGCGTGCAAGGCTGTTCTCCCGTAAAACGGCACAGGTACTCTAGTACAGCCATCCAGGGGTGTCAATCGCGCACGCCGGCGCGCGGCCCTCGGAGAATGTCTCAGCGGCGTCGACGCCGGGCGGGGGGAGATGGCTGCTCACCCTGGGCGGCGCGATGCATCACCTCGAGCGGAGCGGCCCGGCCGGTGAACAGCTCGAACTGGGCCGCGGCCTGCGCGACGAACATCTCGAGGCCTCCGATGACCTCCGCTCCGCGGGCGCGCGCTTCCCTCAGCAGGCGGGTCTCGGCCGGGTTGTAGATGATGTCGTAGACCACGGGAGACGCGATCCAGGACGCCGGGACGGGGGTTCGATCGATGTCCGGCGCCATCCCGACGGACGTGGCGTTCACCAGGACATCCGCCCGGAAGCCGCGCAGGCGGGACCAGGGCAGGGACCGGGCCCCCGACGAGCGCGCCAGGTCCCGGGCCCGCGACGGAGTGCGGTTGAACAGGGTCACCCGCGCCCCTTCCTGCATCAGTCCGTGGACCAGGGCGCGGGCGGCCCCCCCCGCCCCGAGGACCGCCGCGTGCGCGCCCTGGAGCGTGCGCCTCGATCGCAGCGGCGCGACGCCCGCCTCGGCGTCCGTGTTGAAGCCCTCGAGGCGGTTCCAGATCTTGATCACGGTGTTGACCGCGCCGATGCGCCGCGCGCTGTCGTCCAGGGCGTCGAGGTGCGGGAGGATCGTCTCCTTGTGCGGCAGCGTGACGCTCAGCCCGCTGAGCCGGAGCTCGCTCAGGAGCGGCAGGAACTCCGCCATCGTCCTGGCCTCGAGAGGCAGGTAGCGGTAGTCGAGATCGAGCGCCCCGAGCGCCGCATTGTGCACGCGCGGCGACAGCGAGTGGCCGATCGGAAAGCCGAGGACACCCAGGAGGCGGGTCCCCGGGCCGATGCGGTCGACGCGGTACAGGTCGAAGAGATCCTCGAGCGGGACCTGGCCGGGGGCGCTGTCGGCGGCGCCGCGCGCCGGGGCATAGAGGGCCGCCGAGCCCCACAGGGGCGCCAGGATCCTGCTCGGAATCCCCTTCGCCCCCATGCAGAAGGCGACCAGGGATCCCGGGGCCGCGGACCGCAGCAGGTCTCTCATCCTGAGGAGGTCGCTGGCGGCGTCGGCGAAGGTGACGATCTTCACCAGCGCCTCCCCCGCCTCCTGGCGCATCTCCCGGTGCAGGGCCTGCAGGTCGGCCGGCGTCCCGTTGAAATCGTGATACGAAAGGATCCGCCGCGCGCGTCCCTGCCCCTTCAGGAGCGCCTGGTCGTGCTCGCCGAACTCCAGGTCCAGGTACTCGACGCCGGCCTCGAGCGCGCGTCGCAGCAAGGCCTCCCGATCCGCGGGCCGCGCCCCGCCCCCCTGCTGGCGGCTCCGGACCGTGGCGAGCTTCGGCTTCCCGCGTGCGGAGAGCAGCCGATCGAGATCGAGATTCCGGACCAGGTCGAGGCGAAGCTCGACGACGTCGGCGCGCGGGTCGGCGGCCAGGTACGCCCGGCGCATCGCGTCGGTCGTGTCGCAGGCGAGAACCTGGATGACGAGGCAGCGGGCGGGCAATCGAGTCTCCCCGGAGTGCGGTAGGGCGCCTTTCTCAGGAGGGATCGGGGCCCTTCGGGTACAGGGACGTGCTCAAGTACTTCTCGCCGCGATCCGGCAGGAGCGTGACGATGTGGTCGGTCCGGACTCGCCGGGCGATCTGCAGGGTTGTGTGCATCACCGTGCCGGACGAGATGCCCGCGAAGATTCCCTCCAGGC